>BPIR01000003.1:300000-567500 GCA_026004215.1 Candidatus Binatia bacterium | reverse complement strand
CGACGTACAACCTCTTCGATTCGCCCCGGATGAATGCGCCCGTCGGAAATCAACTTCTCCAGCGCGATCCGCGCAATCTCCCGCCGGATTGGATTGTGGCAAGACACGATCACGGATTCCGGTGTATCATCGATGATGAGATCGACCCCCGTTGCCGCCTCAATGGCTCGGATATTGCGCCCCTCCCGCCCGATAATCCGTCCTTTCATCTCATCGTTCGGCAGGTGGATCACCGAAACGGTCCGCTCGGCCACAAAGTCCCCCGCCAGGCGCTCAATCGCGATGGAAACGATCTTCTTCGCCCGGCGCTCGGCCTCAGCTCTTGCCTCTTCCTCGATGACGCGAATCCGACGAGCCGCTTCGTGCCTGGCCTCTTCGGCAATTTGATCAATCAGCATCTGCTTCGCCTCGTCGCGCGTCAAACCCGCGACACGCTCCAACTGTTGCCGCGTCTCCTCGACAAGGCGGTGATACTCTTGAGTTTGCTGCTCCAGGGCATCTTCTCTTGCCCGCAATCGCTCTTCCCGCCGATCCAACTCGGCGTCCCGACGGTCTAACTGATCTCCCCTCCGGTCCAGCGCCTCTTCGCGTTGCGTGAGTCTCTTTTCGAGTTGCTGCAACTCGCGGCGACGCTCGCGCGACTCCTGCTCGGCTTCCGCCTGTGCCTGAAGAAGTAGTTCTTTCCGTTTGAGTTCCGCCTCTCGAACGATCTTCTCTGCCTCACTCTTGGCTTCCTCGACGAAGCGCTTCGCATCCGCCGCCTCGGCAGCGCGCTGCTCTCGTGAGCGCCGCAATCGAAAGAACTCGAAGAGAAGGGCGGCGGCCAAGCCGACCACCAGCCCGATCAAGAAATACGTTTCCACGTGTTTACGCTCCTTTCGTCCCGTTCTTGCCCCGGAGCGGCCAACTCCAGGGCACGTTTTTCAGTGTAAATTTTTTCCATTGGCACATCCCAGCTCTCGGAAAAAGGGCCACAAGTTCTTTGAAATTCATAGGCTAATCCAACGATTCTGACCCTAACTTTGGCGCACAAGTTCGCCAACAGGCGGTCGTATACCCCTGCTCCTCGGCCGATCCTTGCTCCCCGAGTGGACCACGCAACTACAGGAACGTACGCGACGAGCTCCTGAACCTCGGCCCCCAAACGAATCGGTCCGTCCGCAGGCTCCCATACACCAAACGCTCCTCTCCTTAGGGGCCTTCCAGGATGCCACGGTGCGACTCCCCATTCACCGTTCCGACAACATGGGAGGAAGACCTTCAAACGACGCTCGAATGCCTTCCCAATGATCGGCCCTGTGGGCACCTCGTTTTCATCGGCCAAGTAAACGAGAACCGCCTCGGCTTTCGCGAACTCTCGGCCGCTGGCCGCACGCTCTGCCACAGCAAAGCCCAGGGGACCAGCAACGACCCACGGGCTGAGTTTTTGCCGGTGCCCTCGAACGTGCGCCCGCACCAAACGCTTGAGGACCCTAGGCTCAAGAACCCCCGCGTGAACGAGCTCCGTCATTTTCTTGATTGCTAGCTCCAGTGTGGATGCCGTGTCCTATAACAAAAACTGCTCCGGCCGCAGAGTCGCTTGGTTGCGAGCACCCCTCACCCGCAAGAGAAACTCAGCCGTACCCATGGCTACCTTCCTCGCCGCTCTGCTGGACATGCGAGGAGAGCTTTGGTCCCGAAGATCTACGCCGTTGGGAATTTGCTGGGCGGCGGTGGATTAAGCGGCAGGAGCAGCAGGATGCTCGCCGTACCGACCGAACTTGAAGGCTGGATCGTGGTCCGTTCGCTCCCCGAGCAACGCGGCCACGAACATTCCAGGATCGAACTCTTGCCAAGCTCCCAGGTCTTCTCCCAAACCCACGAAGTAAATCGGCAGCTTGAGCTTTGCGGCAATCGAAACCGCAACACCGCCTTTCGCGGTTCCATCCAATTTCGTGAGGCAAACCCCAGCGACTGGCATGGCTTCTGACAACACACGCGCTTGCGTCAAAGCATTTTGCCCGTTCGTTGCGTCGATCACCAACAAGACCCGGACCGCATCCTTGCCGGCCAAGCGCTCGGCCGTCCTCACCATTTTCCGCAGTTCCTCAACGAGTGGCTGCTTGGAATGGAGCCTCCCGGCCGTGTCGATTAGTACAACATCTATCTCCCGGGCTCGAGCAGCTTGAATGCCGTCATAAACGACCGCTGCGGGGTCCGATCCCGCTTGATGTCTTATACAGCCAACGCCAAGCCGGTCGGCCCAAGTTTGTAACTGCTCAGCAGCAGCCGCTCGAAAAGTGTCGGCCGCGACAAAGAGTACCCGCAGCCCTTTGCGTCGCAGCCAGAAGGCGAGTTTCGCTATCGAAGTGGTCTTGCCGACTCCATTGACTCCAACGAACAATACCACCAACGGCCTTGCTGGGGTGCTTAGCCACTCATGGAACCCCGGCTGCGTGGGTGGAAAAACACGCACAAGTTCTCGGGCAAGCAAATCTCGCAGTTGCCCGACGTCGCTGGTGTTTCCAGCCGCTCGGCGCAGGCCGGCTACCAAGTTACTTGCGACGTCCGTTCCCACATCCGCGGTAACCAGAGCCTCCTCGAGGGTCGCATATGCATCTCCGGTCCCACCCTGACTCCAAGCTCCCCAAAGGCGCTCCCGTGTGCGTCGCAGGCCCTCGAACAAACTCGTTCCACGCGGTTCCGATCGTTCTTTCGGCAGAGCTTCCCGACTGTCCGCCGCCTTCCGTCTCCGCCAGAGAAACATCAGCCAGCCGCTTGCACCCAGGCCGAGAGCTGCGGCAAAAACAATCCACTCGACTTCCATGTGTGTCAACTTAGAGCAAACTTTTCGAGTCGCTAAGGCTGAGCCTCAGTCGAAAGGCAGCACCCGGTGCCGAGTCAGCGCAACTCTACCGCCAGCAGCGTGGATACTCCCGGATGCTGCATTGTGACCCCGTAAAGCCGATCTGCGGCCTGCATCGTGCGCTTGTTGTGCGTGATCACAATAAATTGCGAGGCGCCGCTCATCCGGCGCACGAGTTCCATAAAGCGGGACACGTTGGCGTCATCCAAGGGCGCGTCTACCTCATCCAGGATGCAAAAGGGGCTCGGCCGCCACGAGAAGAGAGCAAAGATCAAGGCCACCGCCGACAGCGCTTTTTCCCCACCCGAAAGCAAACTCATCGCTTCCAGCCGCTTACCTGGAGGCCGAACGACGATTTCCACGCCAGACACGGCAATGTCGTCCGGGGCCGTCAGTACCATGCGCCCTTCTCCACCCCCGAACAACTGCGGAATGATAGCAGCGAATTCCCTTTGTACCGCCTCGAACGTACTCAAAAATTTCCCTCGCGACACGCGCTCCAAGCGCTCAATCGTTTGCTGGAGGTCCTTGTAAGACCTTTCGAGATCTGCCTTTTGTGCTCCTAAAAATTCGGCCCGCTCCTCGGTCGCCCTCAGTTCTTCCGCCACCCCGGCCCCTCCTGTGCCCACCTTCTCCAACAGCACCCGCAGCGACGCCAGTCGGTCCCGCAGCTCCTCATCCGTCCCATCGAGTGCGGGAGCCGACAAATCGTCGAGTGTAACCTGGTACCGCTCGGCGACGGTTTGTCGTAGGTTTTCCATCTGGGTGCGAATCTCGACCAGTTCCATCTCAGCTTGAACCTTGGCATCTCGCCGGCCGTCGAGCTGCAGGATGAGATCCTGAAGCCGCCGTTCCGTGTCGATTCGCTCCGCCTCCACGCGGCGGACTCGATCTTCGAGCTCTGCCTGTTTTGCGCACAAATCTCGCAACTGTTGCTGCACCTGCAATCTCTCCGCACTCAGTTCTTTGAGCACCCGCGCGGCTGTTGCTTCCTTTTCCGACCGTTCTTGAAGCGACCCCATGACACGGGTGAGCCTCTCGAACAAACTACTTTCCTCTTCCTCGAGTCGTGCTAGCGAGCGCACCAGCGCGTCATGGCGTTCCCGATGTGTGGCCAAAGCAACTTCCAGCCCTCGCAAGTCTCGTTCGAGTTGCGCACACTTCCCCTCGGCAGCCGCACTGCGCGCCTCCAAGGCTTCTCGCGTTGGCTCCAGCTCGCTCACCACCCGATGCAACCTACGAAGGCGCTCGCTCGCATCGTCGAGCTGCGCGTCCACTTCTGTCCGCCGGCCCGCCACACGGTGTCGCTCTCGTTCCGCATGTTCCAACCGATCCAGTAACCGATCTCGCTCCGCTCTGGCCCGGTCAATGTCTTTCCGCGACTCCACTGACGCTAAAGACGCCCGCTGTAACTCCGCTTCCAACGACGTCAACGACGCTTGCTCTTCGCGGAGTAGGGCTGAACGCTCGCGGTACCGCCCTTCCCTTGCCTCCAAGCGTCCCCGCAGCTCATCCAGAGCATGCGTCAATTCCTGGATCAGTCTTCGACGAGCTAAAATCTCCTCGCTTGGGCTATGCTCTACCCCCCCAGTCACCACACCTCGAGGGTCTATGGTCTCTCCCCCTGGAGTGACGAACAGCAACCCTTCCCCGTGGCGCTGATAATAGTTCAATCCCGCTTCCAAGCTGGGCACAAGAACCACCTGCGACAGCAATCGCTCCACGACGGGCCGATACGGTTGATCCGATTCGACAAGTTCGGCCAGCGGCCTTAAGTCCCCGTTCGCTTTGTCGCTCGCCCCGGTGCCGTTCGAGCAAGCGCCCTGCAACGCTATAAAAGACCCGCGTCCCAACTGCTCCTCTTTGAGCCGGTGTACAGCGGCAACGGTTTGAGCCGTATTCTCGACGATGACGCACTGCAGGAGATCACCCAACGCTGCCGCCACGGCACGTTCGAGAGAAGCCGGAACGTCTATGACGTCGGCCACCACCGCTCGCGCCAGGCGCGAACCGTTCTCCGACGACATGAGCTTTTGCACCCCTGGCTTGAATCCCTCGTAACGCCGTCGCAGCTCCTCCAAAGTTTCCAGGCGTGAGTGTAACCGGAGACACTCTTCGGTCAGGGTTTCGATTTCGCGCCCCTGCAACTCCACCTCGGCAGCCAAGCCACTCACGGCTGCCTCTTTTCGCAGTCGCTCTTCGGTGAGAATCGTATGCCTCTTCTGCGCGAGAATTGCGCGCGTTCGAGCCCGCACGAGTTGCTCTTCCACTCGCTTCAACTGCTCTGCAGCTTTCTGTTGTTCTTCCCTGTAGTGATTCTCTGCCGCGAGCAAGTCGTTCCATTCCCGCCGCAACAGGCGGACCCGGTGCTCGAAATCAGCGGCGGTTTGCCGCAGCTCCACTTCTTTGCGCTGCAAGCGAGTGAGGTCGCTCCGAATCGCAAAGGCTCTTGCGCGTTGCCACTCAAAAGCCTCGCGCGTCCGCTCGCAGCGAAACTCGAGCTGAAGTATGCGCCGCGCCACTTCCCCGCGCTGCATGGCCTCGCGCTGTCTCGTCTCGGAGAGTCTCTCGAGCTGAAGGCGAATAGCGGTGAGCTCTCCCTCGGCCCCACGCACTTGGTCCCGCCCTTCCCGCTCCTGGCGCTCTGCGAACGCGATTCGCTCGGCGATTTTCTCGAGCTCGGCCTCCAGTTGCACCCGACGCTCTCTAACGCTGCTCAGGTTTTCCAGCGCTTCTCGCTCCTTGGTTCGAACCTCCTCCAAATGCCTCTCAGCCTCTGCACATTCTTGCCGGGCAACGTCCACTTCCTCGGCAAGCCGTCGCAACCCTCGATCCACATCCTCAATTCGAGCCTCCAGCCGTGCTCGCTCTCGTCCGATCAGGGCCAACTCGAGGGTGCGGATCTCTTGCTCTGCAGCGCGCGCTTGCTCGGCACGCTTAGCCAACCGCCGCAAGTAGTTCTGTTGGCGATCCAACTCGCGCAAGATGTCCGCCACGCGATGGAGGTTCTCCCTCGTCCGGTCGAGCTTGCGCTCCGCCGCAAGTTTGCGGCTGCGGAACAAGGTCGTGCCAGCAGCCTCTTCGATCCAAATCCGCCGGTCCTCAGCCTTGGCGGCAATGAGCTGTTCGACCTTACCTTGCTCAATAATGGCGTACGAGCGGGACCCGACACCCGAGCCCAAAAAGAGCTCGGTAACGTCGCGGAGTCGACACGGGCGGTCGTTGATTAAGTATTCGGCTTCGCCGGACCGATACAGCCGGCGGGTGACTCGGATCTCAGCGTAGTGGCGAAGAATGTCTGCAGCCAGAGAGTCCTGCTCCAGGCCATCCAACAACGGTCTCGAATTGCCGACCTCCAACGTGAGAGCTACCTCGGCCACATTGCTTGGCGGCAATTGATCCGAGCCCTTGAACAAAACGTCTTCCATTTGGGCCCCGCGCAACAAGCGCGGACTCTGTTCCCCGAGCGCCCAGCGGATGGCATCTACCACGTTGGACTTGCCGCAACCGTTGGGACCGACGATGGCCGTTACGCCGGCAGCAAAGTCCACAACCGTCCGATGAGGAAAAGACTTGAAACCTTGAATCTGTAATTGTTTCAGACGCATCCCGCTCCAGCACCCAACGCCGCCGCGACAGATTATCTTCTAGCCCGGCAAGGATCTGGAACGCAACCCGAGTGCGGAGCGAGTGGGCAACTGGCCTACGACGGAAACTACGCCCCCACTGGGGCCTTACCAAAAGAACGGCCCAGCACGTTCTCCCCAAAATACCCCGAAACGTGGTAAAGGCGTTGGCGACACTGGTGCGATTTGAAACAACAACGTCAACCGCCAAGGATTCAATCAAGAGGAGGATGGGAAGGTGACAGGCGCCGACGCGCAACGTTCTCGCCAGGAATTTCTGCACGAGGAACAGCTTCGGAGAGGCCGCCGCGTAGTGGCCACATTTCACGCGCTGCGTATCCTCCCTCTCTTAGAAGGCATGACGGAAATCCCCGCGGCTTTGTGCCATGCAGTTCGCACACGCTTCGAGCCGCTCATTCAAGACAACACCATTCAAGGAAGCCTCGTCCACAGGTTTGGCAACGATCTCCTCGTGCAAGTCAATCAACTTGGTACAGACCCGTACCTCCCAGACCCCGATGAATCCGTTTGGCGCGCAATCCAAAGTTCGCTGACAGACGAGATCGCGCTGAGACCCGACCTCACCCGCCGCTTTCGCTCTTTGCTTTCGGGGTCACTGGAGAGCCAATTCGAAAAACTGGGAGTCCGCACATTGCGCTTCCCGTTTACAGAACGGGGAGCCGAGCCCATCTTGGTTGCCAAACTAATCTCCGGAGCCATTGGCGGGTTCAATCGCATGCTCTTCAACCTCTTCTTTCATCCCGACAAGGGCTCCCACCAGCGACTCGATGGTACGCGTTTTATCGCCCTGGTGGAGCATGTGCCCTCTTTGCTGAAGAACGAAACGAGGCGGCGTATCTACTTTTTCGGCGATCGGCCGCTCGAGCCCATTCTCCACTTGATCTACCCGTATGCGGGCCAGGCCGTGACGGTCGCAAGCGACCAACTCGGAGATTGGGCCGAAATGCTTTCGCTGGTTGCGAATCCCTCCGAATGGGCAATTGCAGCCGTTTACGCAGTGCGAGGCCGATTTGTCCACGACGGTACGTCCTTCCAGCCCACACGGCATGAGCCCGTTGCCCTGGTAGCGATCCAAGCGCGCGGTGGCGATGCCCAGAGCGATCCGGTGTTAGTGGTACGGCTGCAAAGTGGCCTGCCTGCAGTAGGCGAGGCACATTTCAATCTCGGCGGCGACTTGCAGCTCACCGTCGGTGGTACCCGAGGCGGTTACCACCTGGCTGTTCTCCCTGTGTCTTTGGCGGAGGCAAGCACTGGATTTTCGGAGCGTGCGACGGCACGGATTGCGGCATATGCGTATCAGTCCTACGGCAACGGCCGCATTCCGCCACCGCATGACGTCGTGGATATTTTTGGTCAGGATCCTGTGCAGACAAGGTGGCTCCAACGGCGTGCGTTGCGATGCGCCCGCGCCATGGCCGCCCATGGAGAGTTCCAACCATTCGTGACAGCCGAAGAGGCGGAAGCGCGGGCGCGCACTCAGGCTCGCGAGCTTGACGCCTTCTTCTCCCCGATCCCAGCGACCGAGCAGGGAGAAACCGACCCCGTGGTGCAAAAAGTGGCACCACCTGGAACTTTGGTCGTGTCGGACATCAAGGCGGATGGTGGTGGCAAACTCGGGCACACCGCCCCTCCGACAATCTTCACTGCCGTCGCGCAAGCTTCGCTCGAAGAGGCCAGGCGATCAGGAGTCGTGCAGAGCTTCCAGATCTTTGCTGTGGGCGACGACCTGCACCTGCTCATGCTGCACCGTCGTGGAATCGATGCCAATGAGATCCACCTCTTGGCATTCCGTACATTTTGGCGCGCCGTCTGGGTCACCGAACTACTCGGCTACAAACCCTACGGCTTGGCACAGGACTTAAAGATCGGTCCTGCCACCAAAGGCAAAAAGGTCGAGGAGTTAGCCGAACCCACGCCCGCCTTCGCGAACCTTCTCGAGCAATTTTTGCCAAGCCCCGAAAACGGCGTAATCCCCCAGCTCCAAGAGAACCTGCGAAGCTGGCTCAGTGGTCGCGCGCAGACAGAAATCCGCCGGCCATTCGCCGGCAACGTCACCGGCCAGGGGCCCGGCTTTGCAGAGCTACCGTTGCGTAGCGAGGATGACATGGTGGGTCTGATCGCCGCGGACAAAGCCGGCCCGGCCGCGTTCAACTTACCCATCTGGCAAGCAATCAATGCTGCCCTGCTGGCGCCCGACTACCGCCATCATTTTGGTTGCTCCATTGCCCTCGAGATTTTCGACGTTCACGAACACCGGCGGATCTTTCTGGATGCGTCCGTGCACCGCGCTGAGATCGAGCGGCTTCTTGGAGCTACAAATCTCTTCAATGTGAAACGCGTTTGGTCTCTTCAACGCCCGGTGCCGGATCCAGCCGACGTGGTGCAGCACCTGGATCGCCTGCTGCTGGCAGCATCCACGGAGAAGCTCGCAATCATCGCCGGAGGGGAATACGTTGGAAAAGACGATCCTGTGCTGCTCGGCGTCCCCTCGCTCGTCGAGCCGATTTTCCAACTCATGCGTGACGGGTTTTACCTCACTCAAGGCGATGAACGCGGCTCGCACTATATGATGCTGTCCCCGAAACCGCTGCCGGAGGCAGTCGCGACGGTGCGAAGCCGTGGTCTCGAGGTGGGTCTTCGGATCAGTGTCACCAACGGACAGACCCTCTCCATCCAGGACGTGTACTCGGGCGCGGGCTATGCCGAGGCCCGAGAACGCATCGAAGAGCTCAACGATCTCCTCTGGACGGCGCAAGGCTCCGAGTTCACCCCCATCGGCGTTGGTGCCCGCGATGTGGAACCGGCGTACCCCCTGATGAAGGTGTTAGGAACCATTACCGCGGACGGTTCACGCTACGGTGTTTGGATCGGCGAGGATCATTAGCCGAGGAGGCTCCAACCGACCAACGCTGGCCGCGGCAAAACATCCGCAACCACAACCTGGCTCAATCTTCGAGTTCCACGTTCCAGTACGAGGCGTCCACGAGTGAAAGGAACGGGATCCACTCGCGGTAGCGCCGAGGATTGAAGGTCTCTAGCATGAACGGCGTCCACTCCGGCCGCCGGGGAGGTCGCAACAATTTCATGCCCGCTTCCTCGGGCGTTCTTCCCCCTTTGCGGCGGTTACACTCGTGGCAAGAACACACCACGTTTTCCCAGGTGGATTTGCCGCCGCGCGAACGGGGAACAACATGGTCGAGGTTCAATTCGCTTCGCGGAAACACCTTGCCGCAATATTGGCAGGTGTTTCGATCGCGGCTGTATATATTGAAACGGCTAAAACGAACCCGCCGTTTCGGCACCCGGTCAAATGCGACCAGTAAAATCACGCGCGGCACACGGATAACCCGGTCGACCAGGCCGATGCGCTCATCGTGTACGGAGGCCGACAGCTGAGCCCAACTTTCAAAGTCGAACGTGCGATACTCCTGATCGACGGCGTGTGCCAGGCCCTGATACAGCAAGCAAAATGCCCGCCGAACCGACGTAATGTGGACCGGTAAAAACGAACGGTTCAGTACCAGGACCTTTGAGTTGAGAACACTGGTTGCTGCTTGCATCCCCACTGCAATCCTCGATTTCCCCGCAGCATAACGATGAACTCCGTAGTCCGGCTAGAGGTCTCGTGTCAAGGAAGAGTCGGGTAGGCCGATCCGATCCAGGGACGAAGGCGTCACGCCCGAGTTCTCGTAACAAAATCCGTCGAGCGGATTGTCTCGCCTACCTTTCGCCCTTATGAATGCAGAGCATGCGCATGCCGAACTACGAGGCCGCATACGCGACCATCTTGCCCCTAGTGGAGAAGCCCGGCCGGTACCTGGGCAACGAATTCGGTGTAGTCCGCAAGGACCCAGCCACCGCGCGGCTGCGGGTGGCGCTCGCTTTTCCCGACGTATACGAAATCGCCCAGTCGCATCCAGGCCTGCAAATTCTGTACGATCTCTTGAACCGGCGGGCCGACGTCTACGCAGAACGCGTCTACGCGCCGTGGCCCGACATGGAGGCGTTGCTCCGCCAGCGCAATCTTCCTCTCGTGTCTCTAGAAACCTTCACCCCGCTTTGTGCATTCGACGTGGTTGGTTTCACGCTCCAGTACGAGCTCACGTACACGAATCTCCTCGCCATGCTCGATCTGGGACGTGTTCCCTTGCGGGCTCGAGAAAGAGACCCGCGCGCCCCGCTCATCATTGCTGGGGGGCCTTGCGCGTTCAACCCGGAGCCTCTCGCGCCATTTTTGGATGCGGTCCTGCTCGGTGATGGAGAAGAAGCAATCCATGAGATCTGCGACGTGGTCATGCGGTGGCGCCCGACGGGAGATAGACTCGCCCTGTTGAGCGCACTCAGCCGGATCCCCGGAGTATATGTCCCCGAGTTCTTTGAACCGAAGTACTCGTCCTCGGGGCGATTCCTCTACGTCGAGCCGCTACGGGAAGACTACCAGGTTGTACGGAAGCGGATTGTCCGCGATCTGGATTCGGTCCCCCCGAGGGAGCGATTTCTCGTGCCCATCGTCCAGGTTGTCCACGACCGACCCAGCATCGAAGTCATGCGGGGGTGCGTTAAGGGCTGCCGATTTTGCCAAGCTGGGTACATCTACCGTCCACTACGAGAGAGAAGTCCTCGCCGTGTCATCGATGAGGCTGTTCGAGCGGCAGAGTCAACTGGGCAGGAGGAGGTTTCGCTGTTGAGCCTCAGCACGGGGGACTACAGTTGCGTGAACCCAGTCCTAAAGGAGCTCATGGACCGCCTGCAAAAATCTCGCGTGGCGGTATCCTTGCCCTCCACGCGTGTCGACGCCTTAGCACCTGCGCTGCTGGAGCAGATTCGCCGGGTTCGCAAAACTGGGTTCACCCTCGCGCCTGAAGCGGGCACCCAACGGCTGCGGGACATTATCCAGAAAGAGTACTCCGAAGAAGAGCTTCTGGAGGCGGCGCGGCTCATTTTCGAGCTCGGCTGGCGCCACTTAAAACTGTACTTCATGATCGGCCTACCCGGGGAAACCGAAGACGATCTTCGGGGCATCGCCGAGCTCTGCGCTAAGGTTCGTGGGCTCGCCCCGCCGGGAGCACAAGTTGTCGCGTCGGTGTCGAACTTCGTACCCAAGGCACACACTCCTTTTCAATGGATGCGCCAGCTTTCCTTCGAAGAAACGGTTTCTCGCCAACGATTGCTGCGGTCGGAACTCCAAAAGGTGAGGGTGAGTTTCCGCTACCATGATGCGCGATTGTCTGTTTTAGAGGGTGTGTTCTCCCGGGGAGACCGCAGACTGGCCCACACACTGGATCGGGCGTTTCGACTGGGCTGCCGTTTCGATGGTTGGACAGACCAGTGTCGTTTCGATCTCTGGGAGCAAGCGTTCGCCGAGACGGGTGTCGACGTTGCGTTCGAGCTGCGCCGCCGACTTCTGGACGAGTCGCTACCTTGGGATCATCTAAGCTCTGGAGTCACCACACAGTTTTTGCAGCGCGAGCTCGCACGCGCTTTTGAACGCACGGTAACGCCGGACTGTAGCGTGGCCCGCTGTACGTACTGCGGAGCATGCGACTTCAAAGCGGTGCGTAATGTGGATTATCACGTGAAGGGCTCGAAGGCCTCAGAACACCGGGGAGGATTGATCCGACATTGGGCAGCCGGAGTCATTGGCGACACCCCAGACTCGGAGGATTGGGAGCCACGGGGATGGAAAAAAGTTTACCGACCGGATCTTCTAACCTCAGATCGCCCTCTGGAATCTCCGACCCAAGGGCCGGCGGGTGTCGCGCCGCCGGCGAGCAGCGCGCGCCAGAAACCGAGGCACGATAGTCGCGAACTTGGTACCGCTGAAGAATGGATGGAAGCGAACGGCGAAGGATCGCTGAGTGCCCATGTGGCGCTAGAAGCCGCTGACCCCAAGGCCCGGATACGGCTTCGGTATTCCAAGACAGGGCGCGCACGATTCGTCGGTGCGGTAGAACTGACGAACTTGTTTTACCGGGCCGTTCGCCGGGCGCAATTGCCCGTTGCCTTTACTCAAGGCCATCACCCGTTGCCGAAGATCTCGTTTGGCCCGGCGCTTCCGTTCGGGTTGGAAAGCGAGTGCGAGTTTGCCGATCTGTATCTCACAGTCGTCGAAGCCGCCGAGACGGTGCGCAACCGACTCAACCGCGAAATGCCGAGCGGAATTGCCATTGTCGATGCTTGGCCGGTCGACATGCGAGCAGCAAGCTTGGGCAAGCTGCTCGTCGGGGCACGATACACTGCCGATCTCTCGCCCGTCATCTCGATGTTGGGGCGCTCATTCGCCCTCGAATCCATCGAGCGTTTTCGCGCCTCGGGAGCGCTCGTTGAGAAAAGGGGCGGTACGGTACTCGAGGTGCCCGGAAATTCCGATGCGGTCATCCTGTTACAACTGGACGGGGCGAACCGTTTGACCTTCGAAATCCGGTCAACGCCGGGAGGTACCGTCCAGCCGCATGGCCTGCTGCAATCGGTGTTCGGCCTCACAAAGGAACAAGTACTCGCCCTCGCCATCCGGAAAGTGGCTCCATTGCTCGCAACCCCAAGCCAACCCACGGTGACCGAAGCGACCGACCACCGGGCCTTGGGGCTTCCGCTCTCGTGAGAGAACTTCTCGTCGACTTTTCTTTCTTCGAACTTCGCGGAGCGCTGGTGGAAAACGGCCAGGCAGTCGATTTTCTGGTTGAGCCGCTCTCACCTGCCCCGTGGCGGCTTCGCGACATCTTTTGGGCCCGTGTGACGAAGGTTTTGCCGGAACTCGGTGGAGCCATTGTCGAACTCGGGCCCATTCAAGCACTCCTTCAGACACGCTTCTTCCCGAATTGCCCTGTGCTTTGGACTCAAGGGAAACCCACTCCAGTATCGGATCGGTGGACCTACGTCTCTCGGAACTTAAAAAAGGGACTCGAGCTCTTGGTGCAACTTCGAAAGCCCCCGCGGGAGGACAAAGGGGCTCTTGTGTCCTCTCGCATTAGTGTGGACGGCTTGTTTCTTTCCTTTCGGCCCGGCTCGCCCGAGATCCGCTGGCCATGGCAGCTCGGCCCCGACATGCGCGCAAAAATCTCGCAGGCCGTGCGCACCAAGCTGGGAGAGCACGACGGCTTTTCCGCTCATATTCGAAGCGCATTCGCAACAGAAACGGATCTTGTCGCAGAACTCGCGCGACTCCGAGAACAGTGGCGTCGCGCATTCGCCGCTGTTGTGCAGGCGCCGGCGGTCGGCCTCGTATACCGGCCCGCAGATCCGCTCGCTCGGATTTTTCTGGAACTCGGACATCCGGTTCTCGACAGGATCCTAGTGGATGGACCCGAGCACGCCGTTGAAGCGGTGCGCCGCACCTGGTCTGCTCTCACGAACGGGAGACCGGTCCCCATTGAGCGGCACGCCAAGCCGGCGGCTTTATTCGTTCATTCCAACGTAGAAGAGCAGATCGAGAACGCACTGAAGCCCGAGGTTGGACTGCCCGCCGGCGGCAGCATTCGCTTCGAGAAAACCGCGGGAGCGACTGTGGTTGACGTGAATAGTTCAGTAGCATCCTCGCCGCTGAGCAGAGCTCCCCACACTTCAGGCTCTCGCGGCTTGTCGAGTTTGAACTCCGAAGCAACCAAGGTCGTCGCTCGGCAACTCCGTTTGCGCGCTATCCCCGGCTCGATCGTCATTGACTTTGCCAACTCCCGGCCTGCACAGGCCGAAACCCGCCTGGCAAGCCTGGTGCGGGATTCGTGCCGCGACGATCCCTATGTCGCTTCGGTTCATGGACATCGCGGCTGCGCTCTGGTTCATGTGCAGCGGGAATACAGGAGATTGTCTCTAGCCGAGCAATTCCTCGTGCCTTGCCCGCAATGTGGGTGTCCAGATCGAGCGCTCGACCCGTCAGCGCGCGTGAGACAATTTCTTCACCGCGTGCTCCAGGAACTGCGGATCGTACCGGCACCCGCAAAGATTGTCGCTGAAGTACCCGACGAGATCTTCGTATACTTACGCACGCAGGGGCGTGACCTGCTGGACCAACTGATCGCGCACGCAGGATGCCCCGTAGATCTCTCCCCCGGCACGGCACCGGATCCAAGATTGCGCATCGTCGTAGGTACAAAAGGGCTCCCGAACCCAGACTAACGATTGCGACCTCCCCTCTTGCGAGCGTACAGGCGAAACTGCGAGGCATCGCTCATTTGAAAAGGCTTACGCCCCTCACTAGGATTGCGCGACAAAAGTGTCCTCGGGACTGACACGATCGCAATAATCGGTAAAAGGAAAACAGCAAGGAGAACGATACCAATGGTTGTACCCCCGGCGGAGCCCGCCTTGAAGCAAGAGCCGAAGCCGCGAGTCGAAAGAGATCATGTCGTCATTCGGTTTGCCGGCGACTCGGGTGACGGCATGCAAGTCGCTGGCATGCAGTTCACCAACGAGTCAGCAATCGCCGGTAATGACCTGAGCACCCTGCCCGATTTCCCTGCAGAAATCCGCGCCCCGGCCGGTACGCTTGCCGGCGTGTCCGGGTTCCAAGTGAACTTTGCAAGCCACGAGATCTTCACTCCGGGGGACGACTTGGACGTGCTCGTCGCCATGAACCCCGCGGCGCTGAAAATGAACATTGGCGACCTCAAGGCGAACGGGATTCTTATCGTTGATCGCGAGCAGTTCAACGAACAGAACCTTCGTAAAGCCGGCTACCAGTCGAATCCGCTCGAAGACGGATCCCTCGCCAAGTACCAAGTATACCCCATTGAAATCAGTAAGCTTACCGCGTTGACGCTCAAAGACACGAACCTGCCGGCCCGGACCGTCAATCGTTGCAAGAACTTTTTTGCCTTGGGGCTTGTTTCCTGGCTTTTCCAACGGCCCATCGAACCAACCCGGAAGTGGATCGCCGAGCGATTCCAAAAACGCCCGGAGCTCGTCGAAGCCAACCAACGCGTGCTTCAAGCCGGCTTTCATTTTGGCGAGACTTCGGAGCTGTTTGCGAGCGCCTTCGAGGTAAAACCAGCACGCCTCGAACCTGGAACGTATCGGAACATTACGGGAAACAGTGCGCTTGCACTCGGCCTCGTAGTTGCCGCCCACAAAGCGGGTCGGCCTCTGTTCCTCGGGAGCTACCCCATCACCCCTGCCAGCGACATCCTGCATGAACTCGCCGCTCTCAAAGAGTTCGATGTCTACACGTTCCAAGCGGAAGATGAGATTGCAGGCATTGGAGCCGCACTTGGAGCCGCCTTCGGAGGAGCCATCGCAGTAACAACCACGAGCGGACCTGGGATGTGTTTAAAGGCCGAGACCATCAATCTCGCCGTGAGCGTGGAACTGCCGCTCGTAATTTGTGACATCCAACGTGGCGGACCGAGTACCGGCCTCCCCACGAAAGCGGAACAAGCCGATTTGCTCATGGCGTTATATGGCCGTAACAGCGAGTCCCCTGTGGTCGTGCTCGCACCAGCGACCCCGGCTGACTGTTTCTCGATCGCCATTGAAGCCGTTCGGATTGCGGTCAAGTACATGACGCCGGTGATTGTGCTTTCCGACGGATACCTGGCCAACGGCGCCGAGCCCTGGCGGCTTCCGGATCTGGAGCAGCTCCCCGATATCCCCGTGGAGTTTCGGACCGACCCGAACGGATACTTCCCGTACCTGCGGGACCCGGTGACACTATCGCGTCCGTGGGTCATCCCGGGCACACCAGGGCTGGAACACCGGATTGGTGGGCTCGAGAAGGAGCATGTGACCGGCAATGTGAGCTACGCCCCCATGAACCACGAGCAGATGGTACGAATCCGTGCACGGAAGATCGCCGGCGTTGCGCGCGAGATTCCACCCACTCGAGTTCTGGGTCCGGAGACGGGCGATCTCCTCGTGGTGGGCTGGGGAAGTACGTTCGGCCCGATCGAGGCGGCCGTGCGCCGAGCACAGGCACAAGGGAAAGCCGTCGCTCACTTGCACCTGCGGTACCTCAACCCGCTCCCGCCCGACTTGGAACAGGTGCTTCGTCGATTCGGAAAAGTGCTCGTGCCGGAAATGAATCTCGGCCAACTGGTGAAGGTTCTGCGTGCCGAATATCTTGTGGACGCAGTCGGCCTCAACAAGGTGCAAGGGGTACCCTTCAAAGAGGCGGAAATTTCCCGTCGTATCGATCAATTGTTGGAGGACTTATAGATCATGCCCATCGCAGCATCGCCGAAGTTGACGAGAAAAGACTTTGTAACGGACCAAGATGTCCGCTGGTGCCCCGGTTGTGGCGACTACGCTATTTTGGCGCAGGTTCAAAAGGTGATGCCGGAACTCGGGGTTCCCCGCGAGAACATCGTGTTCATTTCCGGCATCGGCTGTTCTAGCCGGTTCCCCTATTACATGAACACGTATGGGTTCCACTCGATCCACGGCCGGGCCCCCGCCATAGCTTCCGGGCTAAAAATGACTCGCCCGGAGCTCTCCGTATGGGTGGTGACCGGCGACGGAGATGGACTCTCCATCGGAGGCAATCACTTAATCCACATCCTGCGGCGTAACGTGGACGTAAATATCCTGCTTTTCAATAACCGAATCTACGGCCTCACCAAGGGGCAGTATTCGCCGACATCGGAGCAAGGAAAGATCACTAAATCCACACCGTACGGTTCGGCTGACTTTCCTTTCAACCCGATCTCCGTAGCTTTGGGCGCACAAGCGACGTTTGTCGCTAGAAGCATCGATGTCGAGGCCAAGCACTTGCAGGACATTCTCCTGCGCGCGTACCAACACAAAGGGACGGCCTTTGTCGAAATCCTTCAGAACTGCAACATTTTTAACGACGGTGCCTTTGCTTCACTGACGGACAAAGACACGAAAAGCGACACTCAATTGGTGCTCGAGCATGGGAAACCCCTGGTGTTCGGAAGCCAGCGCAACAAAGGCATTCGGATGCGCAATGGAACGCTCGAGGTGGTTGAACTGGGGAACGGGGTGAGCACCTCGGACCTGCTTGTCCACGACGAAACGGACCCCGGGCTTGCGTTTCTATTGAGTCAAATGGGCCCCCCAGATTTTCCCACACCCATCGGTGTCTTCCGCGCTGTCGCGCGTGCCACTTACGAGGAGGTTGTGAACCAGCAGATCCAAACGGCTAAGACGCGCCGTCCACCGAAACTGGACGCCCTCTTACGGCAAGGCGATATTTGGACTGTGCCGTGAACCGGGCGCGTTAGGATCCCCAGGGGCGGTCTCCGGACGTCGGCCGGTACCCTAGACGCTGCCTCGCGACGCAGCTTCGTGAGAACTCTGCCACGGCCACCCGCCCGCCGAAGCCTATCGGTCAGCGAATTCGGATCAATAGGCTGCGCGGCACGCTCCAACGCCCGGCCTCGTCGCGAACGCGTACGGTCAACCGGCTTTCCGTTCCCCCTGGGAATGCAATTGACTCATCCACGAAACCACAGAACTGGACAGTGCTCCCCGGTCCCGCAAAGCGATACTGGCCATCATCGAACAATGTGCACGCTTCGTTGGCATTGCGGCCGCGCGGCTGCCCGGTGCCATCCTTGAAGCGGCACGCAAGATCGTTGATTGTGTCCGCAAGCTCCTGGGAACCAGGAAGATCCAGCCCTCCAACCCACGCCGGCACCCCTCCGAGCAGCGGGGGAGTATCGTCACAAACAGTGGAGGAACCGTTACCCAGCACCTGAGAGGCAATTACTGCCAAATCGGGCAACACGTCCGGGCGCGAAGGATCCCACTGAAAGGTGCGCAATCCGACTGGCGTGTTCGCACCTCCGGGCCGAGCTTCGATCACCAGCGAAAACCCCCACCCGGCAGGACGGTCGAATACTGGGGTCCCATCCGGTAAAAGCGTGGTGGGAGAGACAAGACGATCGTCTGCTCTCGTCAAACCGAGAAAAGTGATCACCGGCTCCGGGGGCACTGACGGGCTCGGCGTCAAGGTCACAGTCGGAGTGCGGGTAACCGTGCGTGTGGTCGTCGGTGTCGGGCTCAATGAAGGCGATCGTGTCGGGGTGACCGAAGGCGTCGCGGTTGGCGTTCCTGTTTGAGTGGGGGAGCGCGTCGCCGTGTACGTACGGGTACGCGAGGGCGTGGAAGAGGGTGAAGGGGTCGCAGTCGGCGACCGAGTCACTGTCCAGGTGGCACTTGCAGTGGGCGTAGGCGAATTTGTCGGGCTCCGAGTGGCCGTCACCGTGCGGGTGTAAGATGCCGTTGCGCTGGCCGTAAAGGATCGAGTTGCTGTAGGGGAACTAGAAGGCTCGGGTGTACCAGTCGGACTCGGCGAGAACGTGCGGGTCAACGTAAACCGCGGCGTGCGAGTTAGGGTTGGAAGAGGACTCGCGGTGGGCGTCAACGTCGCTTGTTGAGTCTGCGTCGGGGTCGGAGTGCTCAAGGGTGAGTTTGTGCGGGTAGGAGAGCGCGACGGCGGCACCGTCCAAGTCGCTGTCGCGGGTGGCGTCGCAGTTGCCGACCAAGTCGCTCTTGGCACAGGTGTTCGAGGAGTGACCGTGGGCGTGACAGTGGAAGTGGCTGTGGGAGTCGCTGTCACAGTCACTGGTTGCCTAGTGGCGGTGGGTGTCGGAGACAAGGACTGCAAAGGTGTCGAGCTCGCCGTTGTCGCAACCTGGGTCGAGGTTCGAGTCGGAGACCACGTGGGAGTCCCTGTCGGGGATGCGGAGACCGTCCGCGTAGGTGATCTCGTAACGGCCGGATTCGAGACGGTCGGAGACGGCGTACGTGTCGGACTAACCGAAGACGTTGCGGCACTTGTGGGTGGTAACTCAGTGGACGAGGGAGAGCGCGTCGGCGTTGGCGTCGGCGACACCGACCGGGTAAGAGTTCTTGTCACAGTTGGCGACCGGGTCGCGATGGGCGAGAAGGTGCGCGTGGACGTAGGACGCGCAGAGAACGTCTGCGTTGGAGTTGGTTCTGGTCGCGTGGTACTTTGTGGGGTCGGTGTGCGCGTCGGCGTGAAGCTGCGCGCGACCATCGTCAGGGTAGCCGTCCGCGTTGGTGTGGGAGTGCTCGGCAGCGCCGTAGGCGTAGGTGTAGGCGTGGGCGAACGTGTCAGTGTCGAAACGGGTACGGCGCCGATACGTAAGAGCATTTGGGCGGGCGGACCCAAGTGTCCACCCACGTCCCGAACCCGGACGGTCAGCAAGGTATCGCCCAACGGAAAGGCGCGCGAAGCGTCAATCAGTGCGCAGAACTGCACCGTCGTGAGACCGGCGAAGACGAAACGCGGGCGGCCGAACTCATCGATCGTGCACGCACGAGGCTCTCCCAGAGCCACCCCAAAACCACAGCTCGCGTCCTGAAAAATGGCCGTGAGACGAGGGTCGTCCCCAAAATCGGGCGGATCGATCGGAGGCACACCATCTTCGCAAACAGCAGCGTCACCGCTGCCGAGTGGTCGGCTAAAAGCGATCTGTAGGTCGGGCCGCTCCGCTCCGGGTGGCGCGACGGCAACCACGTTACCCCCAACCGGCCGTCCCGACCCTCCGGGGGCGGCTTCAATGACGAGATGAAAGCCGCTGCCACCTGGTCTCTGAAATACGGGCACACCACCTTCCTCGCCGATGGGAGAAATCACCGTGCCGTCCGCGCCCGCTATACCCACGTAGATTACGCGCGGACCCAATTCAGCGAGAATGCGCTGGTTGACCTCCCACACGTAGTCGGCAACGGTCACTCTGCCGTCCTTGTTTCGGTCGAGCGCCAACACAACCGGGTCGGACCCAGCAAACAAGCACTGTTCAAATGCCGCCTTTCGGATTCCAGCGCTACGAACGTCGCACAGGTCTTCAGCAAACAGTGCAGGAGCCACGTGCAGGACGAGAAAAACCAGAATCGCACCGCCGATTTGACGGCTCCTCTCCGTAGCCCAACCCACACCCGCAGAACACACAGCGCGTGTCTTATCGCCTCATGGGTCCGTCTGGTCAACTCTAATTCTGCACTGCCGCAAAGGAATTCTCGCACCTTGGTCTCGACAGTTTACTTCTCTCTCCCTAAGAGGGTCCGCGCGTGCTTCCCGACGAAAAGAAATCCAAAAATCGCATGGATGAGGTGGCCGAGTTGAGCGCTCGGGCGGTGCAAAGCAACGTCAAGCGGCTCGTCGAACTGCACCAGCAACTCGTTGAAGTCCTCAGTCCTACCGGCCGTCGTCGGCCGCGCTTTCAGTCGCCCACCGTCAAATTGCAACGAGCGCAAAACTTGCGCTCCGTGCTGGTAAACCTCGCATCCGCCGGGCGCGCCCTTTCTCGCGTCTTATCCCGTGCAACGGAACGACGGCCGGAAAAATGGCCACTCAGCGGACCAGACTGGTCTTTGATCGCGGCTCTGGGACACCGTATTCGCCGCTTGAGCGGCGCTTTACGAGAGCGCAGGCGCGACCGCAGGAAACATCGAGCAAAATGATCCGCAAGGCCTTGCTGGCCTTGCGCTAATCACTGCTCACTTCGAAGCCCCGCGGCGGCCTCGCAATGGCCGCGTCTTCGCAAGCCGTATCCCCTTTGGCACGACGAGCACCGGGCAGGGTGCGCTTTGCAACAAACTTTGAGCGACACTGCCGAGCACCCATTTCTTCCAGCCCCCCAGGCCCCGAGATCCTACCACCACCACATCAGCGCGCCGCCTTCGAGCCTCTTTCGCGATCGAATCTACAACTGGTCCGTGAACAATCGTGATACAACCTGGATCAATGTCGATATTCGCAAGCTGCTGCCGTGCCCAAGCCTCACCCTGCCGAGCCACGGCTGCTGCATCCACGCCTTCGACCTGCAAAACCGGCGGCACGACGTGTACGACAAATACGTTAGCTCCGAGTCCGTCTGCCAGCATGCGTGCGTATTCCACCGCTCGATTGCCCACGGGGGACAAATCGGTGGCCACCAAAATACGCTCAATGGTCCCTTCTAGTTGAAGAGGCCGTACCGACTTTACCGGACGATTGCCCGTGGCCATGCTCCCGCACTGCCCTCCGCAGTGGACGCAATTACGATCGGCTCTCCCGCCGCAAGGTCTGCCGCGTCTATGACTCTGATGTGCACCTTTGCCACTCCGGCCCGCACAATACCGAGTTCCCGAGCTGCCCCGTAAGACAAATCCAAGTCTCGCCCTGGCACAAACGGGCCCCGATCGGTTACCTCCACAATGACTTTCTTCCCGTTCCGCGGGTTCGTCACCTCGAGTTTGGTTCCCAATTGGAAAGAACGGTGCGCCGCGGTGTGGGCCGATGCATCAAAGCTCTTCCCGTTCGCTGCAGGTCGCCCGTGGAACTTCTCTCCATACCATGACGCCCGCACAACCAGCCGCTCTGGGGCATTGCGAAACTTACCTACCGCAGCCTTTTTACCGACCCCACGGGGCAGCGTTTTTCCAGCCAGCAACGTCGGCGCTGGTAACTGCAGGCCAATACCCATAACTACCGTCACCAGCGCCATTCCGAGCTTGCTAACTCGAAGTATTTCCATCGGTCCCCTCCATTTGTCTTTTGCGACGCCTGGAGAGGCTCGTCTTCCGGATCGCCCCGCACACCGTGCGGCTGCGATCCATCCTCTCCTTGAAGGCCGACGAAGTTAGCTGACGGGTTCGGGCTCAAAGAGTTGCCCTACTCGACACCGATTTACCTTGCCGAGATTCACCCCGAAAACTTTGGGTCCTCCGCTCTCCTCGAAAACTCGTAACAGGAGATTAGGCCTGGTCGCAGTTATCCCTTTTGGCAAAGTCTTACTTCTCGCGCAACCCTTTTTTCGCGTTCTTTCTACCGCATTGCGACCGAACTGCGGTCGCCTAAAACCCCGTCACACCAACCCCCCCACAAGGGTTGTCCGATATTTTGCCGATTGTCATTTCATTAACACCGCCGACCAAGGCAGCTTGCATCCATTCAATCCCCAAAGCAGGTGGCACATCTAGTGCATGCCCCTAGGAAAGCGAACCCGCAAGCACGAGGGGGATGTATGCCAAACAATGAGCAGCGCGAGAAAGCTTTCCCGATCGCGGCAATCCGCCGGCGGCTGAACATGACTCAGGAGGAGTTTGCTCATGCGATCGGAGTCACTGTATCCACAGTCAACCGGTGGGAGAATGGTCACATTACTCCCAGTCGTTTAGCGCGGCGCGCGATGGAAAGTCTTCTGAGTCAGATTGCCGCGGAAAATATCGAAGACCTCGAGCCTAGCAAGAGTGGCGTGACTCAAGGTTCGAACGGCATGTCCTGACGGATACGCTTCAACGGGCAGTGAATCTTCTGCCCTGTGGAAGCGGTACGGTTGTGGGTATCCGCCGCGGCAGGGGAACGCCTGACCGAGTGGTGATCGCCTCCTTCTGCGGATAAGACTCCCGGGCGGGCACCCGTGGTCAAAGTGCACACCCGACGGAAGCTTCCGACCGCCTTTTTGTTGCATCGGCTTCGGGTCGAGCTGCGGCTCACAGTGAGTTCTTCCAAGGCCGTCACCCGGACGGAGTGAGGTTTCCCGGGTACCGAGTGGCGGGCAGTTACACTTGCCCTTTTGCCCTTGTGTAGCTTCACCGCGTTACATAGACGGGGCTATTCGTGGCCGTCAGCCCGTGCAGTTCGAGGAGGAGTCGATGCATATCGTTGTGTGCGTAAAGCAGGTGCCGTCGGTCGCTGCTTTAAAATTCAACCAAGCCACGAAGACTGTGCAGCGGGAAGGCGTTCCGCTCGAAATCAACTCTTTTGACGCGCGGGCGCTGGTTTGGGCCACGGAGTTCAAAAAGAGCCGCCCTGGAATAACAGTCACTGCCCTCAGTGTTGGCCCGCCCCAAGCGCGGGAGGCGCTGGTGGAGGCGCTCGCCCTCGGCGCAGACCGAGCAGTCCTGGTAACAGACCCCGCACTGAGGGGTTCGGACACGCTCGCCACAGCACGGGCGCTGGCGGGGTACTTTCGTAAGGAACGGGCCGACCTGATCCTGTGCGGGCGGTACAGCGTCGACGCAGAAACCTCGCAAGTCGGCCCTGAATTGGCGGAGTTGCTCGCAATCCCACATGTCTCGATGGTGCAAAAGATCCAACCCGCCGGGATTCAGCCACTCCGGTTCGAGTTGGAACGTGAAACGGACCTCGGGTGGGAAAGCTTACAAGTGGGCACGCCTGTGCTGCTCGCCGTCACGGAAGGGATCGCACCGGAGCGCTTTCCCTCGAAAACCGAGCGCGCCGAGGCCGAGGGCCGCGAAATCATTATCTTGTCCGCCGGTGACCTCAGCCTGTCTCCCCAAGACGTCGGCTTCGAGGGATCGCCAACTCGGGTTCTGGAACTCACCGAGGTGCCCAGCAACCGCAGGCAACTCGTTGTATCGGAGACCTCACTCGAACACAGCGTGAAGCTTCTCGTGGAAATTTTGGTTCGAGAATACGGGGCGTTCGAAAACTGGAACATCCAGGAAGTCCGAGGGTTTGCACCAGAGCTGCCGCGCCCGGTGACCACGGACCCGAAAGATGTGATCGTCGTCGGCGAGGTCCGAAACGGTCAAATTGCACCCGTCACTTGGGAACTGTGTGGCAAAGCGCGCGAGCTCGCTCACGCCATGAACGGGGAGCTTCATTTGGTGCTTTGCGACGTAACCGTCCCTGTACCAGAGGACGCGCTCAAAAAGTACGGCGTTCGCCGGGCAACTGTGATCACGGGCCCCGCCTGCGCTTCGTACCTTCCATGGGAGCACGCAGCTCGCCTCACCGAGCTGATTTCGCACTACCGCCCGCGCTTTGTCCTGGGACCGTCCACCACCTATGGGCGCGACGTGCTCCCTCGAATCGCTGCCCGTCTCGGTCTCGGGTTAACCGCCGATTGCATCGACCTAGGGCTCGACCCAATGGGCGCGCTGCTGCAGTACAAGCCAGTCTTTGGCGGAAGCATTGTCGCGGTGATCTCCTCGCGCACCCTCCCCGAAATGGCAACAATCCGCCCCGGGGTGTTTCCGCTCGAACCCACGATCCCGCAGGCGGGGGAGCAAGCGATCTTGACGGTACAAGACGCGGGCCCGCACCGATTCGGATTCGACGTGCAACGAATCGGTGGTGCAATCTTACCGGACCTGGGTGCCGACCTCGACCGGGCGGCGATCGTAGTTGGGGTCGGCAAGGGAGTTGGTCGGGAGGGGATCCCCGCTGTGCGCTCGTTCGCCCAGCGCCTCGGGGCCGCTCTATGCACCACTCGCGACGTAGCGGACGAAGGCTGGTTACCGCGCCAATTGCAAGTCGGCCTGACGGGTCGCTCTATCGCCCCCAAGCTCTACCTCGCGTTTGGCATTCGGGGTGCGTTCGAGCACATGGTCGGCGTGCGCCGTGCCGGGGTCGTCGTTGCAGTCAACCGCAACCCGCGTGCCCCAGTGTTTCGCCACAGTGACCTCGGGGTGGTTGGCGACATTCACGCTGTCCTCCCGTTACTCGATGCCGCCATACGGGAGCACCTACCGCGGAACCGGGGTTCATGAAGTGTTTCGCACGGCCGCGTCTGCACTCGGGCATCAAAGCGGCGTTGGCCCTCCCCTTCCTCCTTGCAGTCAAGGCGCTGCTACACGGCCTTGCACTCCATCGCGACGACTGGTTCCGCGATGAATTGTACTACCTCGCTTGCGCGCGCCGCCTCGACTGGAGCTATGTGGATCACCCGGCGTTTTCCATAGGGGTCCTCCACCTTCTGCGAGAAGCAGGCAGCTCGCTCATCGTCTTGCGACTCTTGGCCCTTTGCATTGCCTGCCTCACCTTATTTCTCGCTAGCCGCCTGGCACGTGACGTCGGGGCGGGGCAGCGAGCCCAAGCCTGGACAGTTTTTGCGCTCGCCTTCGCGCCCGGATTCCTCGCGTTGCACAGCTTTTATTCGATGAACGTTTGGGAGCCATTGTTTTGGGTCCTTGCGGCTCGCCTTTGGGTTCGTATTGCAGCCGAGGGGAAGCCAGCGCACTGGTACCTCCTAGCCGCCGTGTTTGTGTTGGGCTTCCACAACAAACTCAGCATGCTGTGGTTTGCCTTGCCCTCGCTGGCGGGAGCATACGTGCAGTTCGGGAAATCGGCACACACTAGGTGGGGCATATTGCTCGTGGGGCTCGCCTTGTGTTTCGGGGCTATTCCCTGGTTGTGGTGGCAGATCTCGCACGGATGGCCCACATTGGAGTTCATGCGCAACGCCACGCAACTCAAGATGGCTCATGTCAGCTTTTTGGACTTCTGGACGAGCCAGCTCCTCGTGTTCGGTCCGTTGGTGGTACTCCTCGCGATCAGCGGGGCGATGGCATGCGTTTTTCAGCGGGAGTTTCGACCAAGATGTTTGCTCTTGGGTGTCAGTTTTCTCGCCGTGGCTGCGCTACTTTCGTTTAGCGGCAGTAGCCGGGCCTATTATCTCGCTCCGGCTTATACGATTGTGATTCCGATCGGTGCAGCGGCGCTCGTCCGGTGGGCATCGAAGTTCCGCGTGCCCGCAAGGGCACAACTGGTCGTCTTGGGCGCCTTTTTTCTGCCCAGCCTGGCCGGCATTCCCCTCGCGTTGCCCGTGCTAGGTCCCGACGCAACGGTCTCGTATGCTGCCACGCTCCACATCCCCTTGCCCCGCGAAGAGCGCTTTGGCGAAAGCGAGTTGCCCCAGCATCTAGCCGACCGTTACGGCTGGCAAGAATTGGCGAGTGCAGTCCTCGAAGCCGTCGCATCGCTGCCACCGGACGTGCGAGAAAAAGTGACAGTGATCGCGACGAATTATGGGGAGGCCGCTGCCCTGGAATTTTATGCCCGGGGCCATCCCATTGCCACGCGAATCGCCAGCCCTCACAACAATTATTGGTACTGGGCTCGCCCTTCTACTTGGAGTGAACACTTCGTCACGGTGGGCTTTCCCACCGATTCGCTCCAGTCGTTTTGTTCCGAAACGAAGGAACTCGCCCGAGTACAATGCCGATGGTGTCGTGCTGGAGAGCGCGGGGCAGTCATCGCTTACTGCCGCTACGGCGGGAACGCGTTTCAAAGGGACTGGGCCCGCTTGCGAAAATTCCTTTGAGTCCGGAGAGAGTACCTCGCTCCATAAACAGCCCGAGGCTCAGAAGGGGTTGGGACTTGCTTTTAAGTCGGTCCGGCCCATCAGGTAAGCATCTACGCCGCGGGCGCACTCTCGGCCTTCCCAAATTGCCCACACCACGAGCGACTGACCCCGGCGCATATCTCCGCACGAGAAGACGCCAGGAACGCTCGTCATATAGTTCTCGTCCACCGCGACCGTGCCGCGCTCCGTCAGGGCCACCCCGGCCTGTTCCAACAAGTACTTCTCGGGGCCGACGAACCCCAGCGCCAGCAAGACCAAGTCGACATCCAGGCTGAACTCGCTGCCGGGAACTTCGCGCATCACCATGCGGCCATTTTCTTTGACCCACTCCAGACGCACTGCGTGCAGCTTTTTTACGTGACCGTTACCGTCGCCAGAAAACGACTTTGTTTGGATGCTCCAATCGCGAATCACGCCTTCCTCGTGAGAGGACGATGTACGCAGAATCATCGGCCAGTACGGCCAGGGGGCGACTTCTTCGGTGCGAGTTTCGGGGGGCTGGGGCAACAACTCGAACTGGTACACCGCCACGGCCCCTTGGCGGTTGGAGGTACCCAGACAGTCCGAACCCGTATCCCCACCACCCAGAATGGCCACGCGTTTGCCTTTCGCGGTAATCTGATCCGGCACTGCATCTCCGGCAACGCGACGATTGGCCTGGGGCAAGAACTCCATGGCCAAGTGGATCCCCTTCAGCTCTCGACCGGGGATGGGCAGGTCACGAGCCTGGGTCGCTCCCCCCGCAAGAACGACGGCGTCGAACTGCTTGCGCAGTTCCCCGTAAGAGATGTCCACACCGACATCCACATTGGTGCGAAACGTCACGCCCTCCGCCTCCATCTGCGCGATACGCCGATCGATGTGATGCTTTTCCAACTTAAAATCGGGTATCCCGTATCGCAGCAATCCTCCAATGCGATCGGCGCGCTCGAACACTGTGACCCAATGACCCGCGCGTGCCAACTGCTGTGCACAAGCCAACCCAGCAGGACCCGACCCCACGACAGCGACCCGCTTTCCCGTACGCCGAGCCGGTACTTGCGGAACCACCCACCCCTCTTTGAAGGCATGGTCAATAATTTGCTTTTCCACTTGCTTGATCGTCACCGGGTCATCGTTGATGTTGAGGACGCAAGCCTCTTCGCACGGGGCCGGGCAAACCCGGCCTGTAAAGTCCGGAAAGTTGTTGGTGGAGTGAAGTCGTTCGATGGCATCGCGCCAGCGGCCACGGTACACGAGGTCATTCCAATCCGGAATGATGTTCCCCAGGGGGCAGCCTTTGTGGCAAAAGGGAATCCCGCAGTCCATGCACCGTGCGGCTTGTGTCTGCAGCCGATCCTCCGGGTGCTTGCCCTCGAGCTCGCGCCAATCGCGCAGTCGCTCCCGCACCGGCCTGCGCGGTGGCAGCTCACGGCGAAACTCTAAAAATCCAGTGATCTTGC
Organism: Candidatus Binatia bacterium; assembly: GCA_026004215.1. Lineage (GTDB taxonomy): Bacteria > Desulfobacterota > Binatia > HRBIN30 > HRBIN30 > HRBIN30. The sequence goes on along the minus strand of BPIR01000003.1, from coordinate 539,548 downwards.
CCATGGTTCTCGTTCTCCTCGCAGTCCCGTCCCTCAAATGCTCGCGAGCTTGGCCGCTTCGGAATCCAGGTGCTGCTTGCGAAGCACCTGCTGGTATTCGACGGGAAACACCTTCACGAACTTGGCTATGTATTCCTTCCAGCCCGACAAGATCCGCCACGCAACCGCACTATGCGTGTACGCATAATGGCGGCGCACCAAGTCATGCACCAACTGCAAGTCGTCTTCTTCCAGCGGGACGATATCCACCATGCCCATGTTGCATCGAGTTGCAAACTTTCCGTCGACATCGAGCACATAGGCCAAGCCGCCGCTCATACCGGCCGCAAAGTTTCGCCCAGTCGGCCCCAGGATCACCACGGTCCCGCGCGTCATGTACTCGCATCCATGATCACCGACTCCTTCCACCACCGCGGTGACTCCACTGTTGCGGACGCAGAACCGTTCCCCGGCCATACCGCGCAGGAAAACCTCGCCTCCCGTGGCGCCGTACAGCGACACGTTTCCCACGATAATGTTTTCCTCCGCGACAAAACTCGCGTTGCGCGGCGGGTACGCCACGATTCGGCCACCCGAAAGCCCTTTGCCAAAGTAGTCATTCGCGTCCCCTTCGAGCTCCACGGAAATACCGTTCGCAAGGAACGCACAAAAACTCTGGCCGGCCGACCCCGTAAACTTGATCCGGATGGTGTCCGGTGGGAGCCCCTTCTCGCCATACCGACGCGAAACCTCGGCGGACAACATGGTACAAACGGTACGGTTCACATTTCGAATCGGCATCTCGATTTCCACCGGCTCGCCTCGTTCGAGCGCCGGCTCCGCAAGCCGAATCAATTCGTTGTCCAGCGCCTTTTCCAAACCGTGATCCTGTTCCGTAACGCAGCGAATCGGCACGGTGGGCGGTACGTCGGGCTTGTGGAGAATTTGGCTCAAATCGACGCCCTTGGCCTTCCAGTGGTCTATTGCTTCGGCAGCGTCGAGCATGTCCACACGCCCGACCATCTCGTCCACGGTGCGGAAGCCCAGCTCCGCCATAATCTCCCGCAGTTCTTCCGCCACAAACATCATAAAATTCACGACGTGCTCGGGCTTGCCTTGGAATTTTTTCCGCAGCACTGGGTCCTGAGTGGCAATACCCACTGGGCACGTGTTGAGGTGACACACCCGCATCATCACGCAGCCCGAGGCCACCAAGGCAGCCGTGGCAAAGCCGAACTCCTCTGCGCCGAGGAGTGCAGCAATGGCTACATCCCGGCCAGTTTTCAACTGGCCATCGGTCTCCACCCGAATGCGGCCGCGCAAATCGTTCAGCACGAGCACTTGCTGCGTCTCCGCGAGCCCCAGCTCCCAGGGTAACCCAGCGTGTTTGATCGAAGTGAGTGGAGAGGCCCCCGTACCCCCCGAATCTCCACTGATCAGAACGACGTCCGCTTTTCCTTTGGACACGCCTGCGGCAATGGTTCCCACGCCGACCTCGGCGACCAGCTTGACACTGATGCGCGCGCGATTGTTGGCATTCTTGAGGTCGTGAATCAGTTGGGCCAGATCCTCGATCGAGTAAATATCGTGGTGTGGGGGAGGCGAAATCAGGCCGACACCCGGCGTGGAATAACGGATGCTCGCGATGTACTGGTCCACTTTGTGGCCGGGAAGCTGCCCTCCTTCACCCGGCTTCGCGCCCTGGGCCATTTTGATTTGGATTTCGTCGGCATTGACCAGGTAGTGACTGGTCACACCAAATCGCCCGGAAGCGACTTGTTTGATCGCACTCCGACGGGAGTCGCCGTTCGGGTCGGGAATGTAACGAACGGGGTCTTCTCCTCCTTCCCCAGTATTCGATTTCCCTCCGATGCGATTCATGGCAATGGCCAGCGTTTCGTGGGCTTCCCGGCTAATCGAGCCAAGGGACATGGCCCCCGTTTTGAACCGCTTGACGATCTCGCTGGCGGGTTCGACCTCGCTCAAAGGTATGGGTTTTCCTGGCTTGAAACGAAGCAAGCCGCGGATCGTGCAAAGCTGCCGGCTTTGCTCGTTCACCAACCGAGAATACTCCTTGAACAGCCGGTAATTCCCGGTGCGGCAAGCGTGCTGCAGCTTGGCGATCGTGTCGGGGTTGTACATGTGATACTCGCCGCGCCGCCGCCACTGATATTGCCCGCCCGGATCGAGTTCTCCGTCGAGATTGGGGGCAACCTCGTATGCCTCATGGTGGCGCATCGCACATTCTTTGGCGATCACGTCCAACCCGACCCCCTCGATCCGCGAGGCCGTCCAAGTGAAATACCGATCAATGACCTCGCGATTCAGCCCAACTGCCTCGAAGATTTGGGCACCGCGGTAGCTCTGCACCGTGGAGATGCCCATCTTGGTCATCACTTTGAGGACACCCTTGTTGGCTGCTTTCAGGTAATGGTCCACGGCCGTGTCCTCGTCCACACCTTTGATTCGACCATCGCGAACCATGTCTATGATGGTCTCGATCGCCAGATAGGGGTTTACGGCACCGGCGCCATATCCGATCAGGCAGCAAAAGTGATGGACCTCGCGCGGCTCCCCCGACTCGACCACGATCCCGCAGCGCGTCCGGGTACCTTCCCGAATCAAATGGTGGTGGACTGCCGCCGTCGCCAGCAGACTGGGAATCGGAGCCCAAGTCTCATCGTGGCCACGGTCGGACAGAATCAAAATGCTGTATCCCTGTTCGATGGCTTCCGATGCCTGCCGGCAAAGGTCGTCCAGCGCTCGCTCGAGACCGCTTCCGCCGTCGGCAACCTGGAAGAGAGTGGGCAAAACCTTCGAGCGGATTCGACCCACAGCAATCCGCCGGATCTTCTCGAGTTCGGCATTGCTGATCACTGGGTTTTCCAGTTCCAATTGATGGCAATGAAGCGGCGTTTCCTCGAACAAATTTTGCTCCGACCCGATCGTGGCCTTGAGCGACATGACAATCTCTTCGCGAATCGGATCGATGGGAGGGTTGGTGACTTGAGCAAAGAGCTGTTTGAAATAGTTGAAAAGCAACTGGGGCCGGTCGGACAGCACCGCCAAGGGAGTATCGGTTCCCATAGAACCCACAGCTTCTTGCCCATTGATGGCCATGGGAGCCATCAGCATTCTCAGATCCTCGAGCGTGTAGCCGTGAACCTTCTGGCGCGTGAGCAGCGTCTCGGGGTCGTACACTGGCGGTAAATCTCGCGGCTCCGGCAACTCGTCGAGTTTCACCAAGTTATCGGACAGCCATTGGCGATACGGTTGGCGAGACGCAATGCTTTCTTTGACTTCCTCGTCGCCCACGATGCGACCTTGCTCGAGATCAACGAGAAACAGCCGCCCGGGTTGCAGCCGGTCTTTGTGCAAGATGTTATCGGGCGCGATGTCCAACACGCCCACCTCGGAGGCCATGACGACGAAGCCATCACGGGTGACGACGTATCGGGACGGGCGCAATCCGTTGCGGTCTAGAACCGCGCCGATCACCCGGCCATCGGTAAACGCGATCGATGCCGGGCCATCCCATGGTTCCATCAGGCAGGCGTGAAACTCGTAAAACGCGCGCTTCGTTTCCGACATGCTCTCATGCTTCTGCCATGCCTCGGGAATCATCATCATAATCGCGTGCGGAAGCGACCGGCCGGTGCGAACCAGGAGTTCTAACGCATTGTCGAATTTGGCCGAGTCGCTGCCAGCTTCTTCGATAATCGGACGCAGTTTTTCGATGTCTTCGCCGAACAGCGGCGACGAAAACATCTTCTCTCGCGCGCGCATCCAGTTCTCGTTTCCACGCAGAGTGTTGATCTCCCCGTTATGAGCCAAAAACCGGTAGGGATGGGCTCGCTCCCACGAAGGGAACGTATTCGTGCTGAACCGCTGGTGCACCAAGGCTAGAGCCGACTTGACGCGCGAGTCCCGCAAGTCGGAATAAAAAAGAGGGATTTGCTGCGGCAGCAGAAGTCCTTTGTACACGATCGTCCGCGTGGACAAGCTCGGAATGTAAAAGGACTCCGAATCCCGCAGGCCCGCTTCACGAACGGCTCGCTCCACGCTTTTCCGAATCACATACAGCTTGCGCTCCAAAGCCTCCTGGTCGTGGGTATTTGGACCTCTGCCGATGAAAATCTGCCGGATTTCTGGCATCGATTGCCGCGCAAGCGGTCCACAATGTTGCGGATTCACCGGGACACGCCGCCAGCCGAGCAGCCGTTGCCCATTCTCTCGTACGGCTTTCTCGAACAAGCCAAGGCAAACGTTACGCTCCGCAGTATCCCGGGGCAAAAACACCATCCCCACCCCGTACTCGCCCGGACCAGGCAGCGAGATCCTCAATTCGCGGCACTCTTCGCGAAAGAACTCGTCCGGAATTTGCAAAAGCATTCCCGCGCCGTCGCCCGTCAACGGGTCGCAGCCACACGCACCGCGGTGCGTCAGGTTCTCTAACACCTGAAGCCCCTTGAGAATGATGTCGTGCGACTTCTCGCCCTTGATGTTGACCACGAAACCGACGCCGCATGCGTCGTGCTCGAAGTACGGGTCGTAAAGACCTTCTTTCTTTGGCCTGCGTAACCCTGCCATCTATTCACCCTCCTATGCCAGCTTTGGAGCCTGTTCTCCCGTTTCCGCACGGGCCTTGCGACCGCTCTTGCGACCGTCGGACGGATCGCTCTGCGGAAGCGCAACCTCCGTTCTCTCCATGTGCGTGGACAGCACGACCATAGTCTCCGTTCGGTCTACGCCCCCGATCGAACGGATGGCCCGGATGAGCCCTTCCAGGGTGGACGTGTTCCGCGTTTTCACCTTGAGCAGAAACGTGTGCTGCCCAGTCACGTGATGGCACTCGAGAACTTCAGGCAACTTCCCGACTTGCTCTTCGAACGACCCAATCCAACGGGGGTGGCCAACCGAAACACCAATGAACGCCGTCACATCTTTGCCCACCTTACGAGCATCCACGATGGCTCGATATCCGAGGATCACACCGTGGTCCTCCAGCTTCTTCACACGCTCCACCACCGACGGGGCGGAAAGGCCCACACGCTCGCCGATCTTGGCTAGCGGCAGTTTGCAGTTCTCCTGCAAAAGGCTGAGAATTTCTAGATCGGTCGCATCCAGTTCGAAATGTTCGGCTCCTAATCGCATAAGGAAAAACCCGCAAGGAGCCAAACAAAAAGCAAGTTCAAGTGGTCATGTCAAGGCTTTATTCGGATAAACTTGCCGCGCTCCTAACGCCAAGGCTGCCCGCTGCGCCCCGGTTGCCCTTGGCATTCACAACGGCAGGAGTGGGAGCGCCGTCAACGGCCCGTCCAGCGAGGTGGTCGTTTCTCGCGGAATGCTGCGACTCCTTCGCGGGCATCTTCGCTCATGAACACGCGGGCAGAAAGCTCCATTTCCAGGTTTAAAGCGCTTTTGAGATCCAAGAATGTGCTCCGCTTTGCAGATTCCTTGACGGTACGGATCGCCAGTGGGCCGTTTAAGCAAATCGTCTCCGCCCATTCGCGTGCCTTGGCTAGCACTCGATCCCGCGGCACAACGGCGTTGACCAGCCCCATTTCCCAAGCTCGCTGGGCGGAAATCCGATCGGCCAGCAGCAAGACCTCCATCGCATGGCACCAGGACAACTGCCGGACACTGTGCACGGTCGATCCGCCGCCGGGAAAAAGTCCGCGGCGTGGTTCTGCCAGTTGCAGCCAAGCATCCTCGGCCATCACTCGAAGGTCAGTATTCCACAACATTTCCAACCCGCCTGCCGCGCACACACCGTTGATTGCAGCAATGACCGGCTTGTACAGTGTAAACTCGGTGCCGTCAGGCAGTAATGCACCATCCCGCAGCACGGCCACCAAGCTGTGAGCCATGGTGTAACGCGAACCACCCACCTGCTCGCTGGCTCCACCGGAGGCGAGTCGTTCCACGTTGTCGGTCACCATCGGAATGAATTTCTTCAAATCGGCGCCCACGCAGTACACATCGCCGACCCCGGTCAAAATGGCCACGTAGGCATCGTCGTCATCACGGTAGCGCACCCAGCAATCGGCCAACTGGCCGAAATGATCGAGGTCAAGCGCATTGCGCGCCTCCGGCCGGTCGATGGTGATGGTGACCACGTGCCCCGACTTTTCGTAGTGAATGGCCATAATTGCCAAAGGCCATCACTGCGCGCGTGAGTCAAGTCGGCGTGTCAGCCGAGCTTCGGAAAGTGTGACGACTACCCCGCCAACGGCGGAAACAGGCTGAGCTGCTGTCCCTCCTGCAGCACCGTACCGAGGTCGGCCTGTGCCCCGTCGATCATCGCAATTTTGGCATGGCCAGAGGGAATTCCAAGCGCGGAAACCGCCTCGGCAACCGTGGCGCCTGCGGGCAATTCCAGCAACACGGTATCTTCCACGGCATCCCGCGGCAGATACTTGCGCAGCGATGCGTGAAGCTTCACCCGAATCTGCACAGGGAACACCTTTTAGCGAGCGGCCACTGCTGGCTGAACCGCTGGCGCATGGCCAGGCGTTCGCAAGCCGCAGAATTCTTCGTAGTCAATCAGTTCGGTAATCGTGGGCTGGTCGCCACACACCGGGCAACGGGGATCGCGCCGCAGTTTGTGCACACGCACCTCCATGCTGAGTGTGTCGAAGTAAATCATCCGACCGATCAGCGGGCGCCCGACGCCGAGAATGAGTTTGATCGTTTCCAATGCCTGGACGCACCCCACCAACCCTGGCAATACACCCAAGACTCCCGCCTCAGCACAACTGGGTGCAGCCCCTGGCGGAGGCGGCTCCGGGAACAAGCAGCGATAGCAAGGTCCCTTCTTGGGATAGAACACGGACGCCTGCCCTTCGAACTGGAAGATACTCCCGTGAACGTTGGGCTTGCCCAGCATGACGCAGGCGTCATTGACCAGATACCGCGTCGGAAAGTTGTCGCAGCCATCTACGATCACGTCGTAGTCGGCGAACAAGCGCAAGACGTTCTCCGACGACAAGCGTTCTTGGTAGCCAATCACTTTCACGTCTGGGTTCAATGCCTGCAACGTCATGCGAGCCGACTCGACCTTTGGCATGCCAATCCGGTCATTCGTGTGCAAAATCTGGCGTTGTAAATTGCTGAGATCCACGACGTCGTGGTCCACGATACCAATCGTTCCCACCCCGGCAGCCGCCAGATAAAACGCCGTCGGCGAACCTAAGCCTCCAGCTCCGATGAGGAGCACTTTGGCATCTAACAACTTTGCCTGCCCTTCCTCACCGACCTCGGGCAAGAGAAAGTGGCGGCTGTAACGCGTCAGTTGCTCGGGTGTGAACTGTCGATCTTGCTTCCACGGGTACCCCTTGTTTTTCCAAGCGGTAAAGCCTCCAGCCATGGAAACGACATTCTCGTAGCCCATCTCCAGCAATTGTTTGGCGGCCAGCAACGACCGAGTCCCACCAGCGCAGTAGGCAATGATGGGCTTCGACTTGTCCGGGAGCACTTGTTCCACGCGCAGTTCCAGAAACCCCCGCGGGAGCGACACCGCGCCAGGCAAGTGACCTTCACGATACTCATCCTTTTCGCGCACGTCGAGCAAAACCCACTCGCCTCCCCGGTCCAACTGTTCTCGGACTTTGTCGACGTCCCACTCCAATACTACCCGTTTGGCCTCTTCGATCAGCTCCCGAAAACTTTTTGCCATGGTCGACTCCTTTGAGCTTGCCTTGCCGGCCTTTGGAAACCTACACAACGCGCACGTTTCTGCAACCTGGCGACCGCAGTTTCGCCACTCTTTCCGGTGCGAGGATTTGGCGAAGCTTGACTTTCGGGCTTATGCCTTGTAGTCGCTCCCCTAATTGAAGGCTGCCGAGGGCTTCCGCGGTGCCGAGCAGCACTACAAGGAGGGGTTGCGTATGGATGCTGTGATGAGCTTTCTGGAGTCAATTTTCCGCTGGCTGCACGTTCTTTTCGGCATTTTATGGATCGGGCACTTGTACTTCTTGAACTTCGTCAATGCCAACTTCGAAGCGACGCTGGACGCAGAGGCAAAGAAAAAGGTCATTCCCGAGTTGCGGCCGAGGGTTTTGTTTTGGTTCCGTTGGGGTGCCGCATTCACGTGGATCACGGGAGTGCTGCTACTCCTGCTCGTGTACTACCACGGCGGCGCACTGTTCGATGCGGGCGAAGGCTGGTCGGTGGGAGCGGTTTTGATGATTGTTCTCGTGTTTGCGAGTCCATTTATTTACGACGCGCTCGTCAAATCCATCATGAGCGAGTTGCGCGCTGCCTTTATTGCGGGGCTCGTTTTGGCGGCAATTCTGGTGGTCCTGTTCGAGCACCTCGGTGGGTTCGGCGTGCGGGGCTACGCGATCCACTTGGGTGCCACCTTTGGTACGATCATGGCGTTCAACGTTTGGTTCCGGATTTGGCCTGCACAGCAACAAATCATCCAAGCGATCAAACAAGGGCAGCCTACCGACCCCGCGCTCGTGGCATTGGCGGGCCAGCGATCCCGACACAACACATACATGTCGGTACCGCTGCTCATGCTCATGGTCAGCCAACATGCGGTGAGCTGGATTGGCTTCGCCAACCCCATTGCCATTACGCTGGTGGTGTTTGCGGGCTGGATGCTTGTTTACCACCTGTACGACCGCGCGGCGCAGCTCAAGGGCTTCTGAAGCTTCGCTCCGGCGTTGCCGCAAACCCACAAGTTCGAACTGCAGTTTCCATAACAAGGGTACCTCTTCCTTCTCCTGCCGCGCGCGGATGGCACGCGTTCCCTTGGCACGCGGAACCGTCCGCGCGCATTATGCTTCGATGAGTATCTTGAGAGCCCCTGGTTGGCCCGCCGCCAGGAGGGCTTGGTCCGCGCGGGATAACGGAAAGCGTGCAGTGATCAAAGGACGAACCTGAACATCTCCGCGGGCAAGTGCGCGCAGCGCCGGAGGGAAGCGGCCACAGCGCGAGCCCACGACATTGATCTCGTTGATGACTAACGGAGCAAGGTTCACGTCGGCGCCGAGGGCGGTCGTGCTTTTCAAAACCAAGGTGCCGCGCGGCCGGACGACCTGCATGGCGGCAGCAAAGCCTCTTGGGGAACCGGTTGCCTCGACAACCAGATCGGCCGGCTCGGGCTTCCACTGATCCGACCTTACAGCTTGGATTCCCAGCTCTCGAAGGATGGCGAGCTTGCGTTCGTGCTTGCCAACGGCCACCACCCGTGCTCCGGCCCCGTCCAGCACCTGGGCGATCAAAAGCCCGAGTTTGCCATCGCCCAAAACGACGCAATCCGTTCCGGGCTCTACATGCACCTGATCCAGAATCTCGAAAGCAGCGGCCAAAGGCTCGGTGAACACCGCTAGTTCGTCGGGCACAGAATCGGGCACCCGATGGAGATTCGCTACTGGGACGGCCACCAACTCGGCAAAGGCACCGTCGGCACCCAGTATCCCCATGACCCGGCGGGTCGGACAGTGTCGGCCAAGACCACGCTGACACAGCGCGCAAGCCCCGCAGGCAAAGTTGATCTCCGCGACCACGCGGGCGGCCAGCCACTGCGGTGGGCCGTCCACTACCCATCCGACCATTTCATGTCCTAGGACCCCTCGGAAACCCATGTAGCCCTTGACCAGCTCCAAGTCCGTGCGGCAGACACCCGCCATTCGAACCTTCACTAGCGCGGTTTGGCTATCTGCCGTCGGTTCCGGGTGGTCCACCACCCTCGCGGCTTCACCGTCGAACACCAGGGCCTTCATGGTCTTCTCCTCGGAGAGGTGTTTTCATCGAGCCAAAGAACTGGAGCTCTCGCCAAGACATCAAAACATCCCCTGATCTCTTCCGTCCCTTATGAAAGGGACTTCGCCATTCACTCCCATATGGTCAACGGGGCACATCGAAAACCCTGCTAGCTCAGACCTGTACGCCCTCGCATGTCCCTCACTGGCGGCAATCATTCGCTACCCGACACATTCGCAAAGGCTGCCCGCCAAAGTGTATCCAGCACACCCCTCGCCTAAACACCGCGACGCGCTCACCCTCCCCCCGGAAGAACACCACCCGAATCTCGTCCGCACTCCCAAAAGGACAAACCGGCACTAATCGCTTGGGAAGCCTGAGTTCCCGCAAAAGTGCCGACAGGCCTAGATCCCCCAGCGTGCGCCCACGCATGAGCAAGCCCTAATGCGGGTGAGTGCAAGTCGCATACAGGTGTCACCAAGGCGCTGGTCGGCTCGCAATCAATCGCTCCCAAGCCTCGATAAAAAACGTTGCGGCGGCACGAGTTGGTCCTCACGATCAGGATACCGCGTTCGCGCCGCTCCGGCGACTCGATTAGCTTGCGTGTCGTTCCGTCCTGTTTTGGATCCTCCACTATGCGGTCGTACGCCTCGACATCTTCTGCGATGCCGATGCCACCACGTTGCGCGCACATGGGAGCGCTCTGCCCGCACTGCGTGCCCTTATCAACGTTCCCGTTCGGTTAGGCACCCGTCCATGGGTTGTTCTGGCTCGCCAACCGATACGCCCCTGCGGCGAGTCGGATGGCCCCACCGCGGCGCTGGCGTACGTCCCGTTGCAGCCGGCTTCGACAGCACCGTAGGCGCCGCTGGCCAGCCCGACCATGGCCAGCACGTTGTCGACGATACCCGTGGTGCTTGCACTCACATGCGCCGCCAGCCCACGCAGCCCAGCGTACGCGCCCACCCCCGTGGCCACCCTCGACACGAACGTGAGCGCGCCCGCCTCGAGCGCCGCCGCCACAGACCCCGTGCGCACATCCACATCGCTGGCCACCTCCGCCGCCAACAGCACTACCGCCCAACCAATCACAGCCTCGAGCCCGGACACCGCTCCGCTCGGGTCCGGGTCGTCTCGCGCGATAGGTTACCCGCGAGGTCGTAGCCATATTGCCATACCCCAGAGTCGGGATCGGTCACGCGGATTTTCCTCCCGACAGAATCCGACTGCGCCGTGGTCCGTGTGCGCGTCATAGTGGGGCCGGTGTCGGAGTTCTCGATTGGCGACTCCGCTTGCGCCACCGAAATTTGCCGGCCCAACCGTCGTAACGGTAAATCGTGCACGCCTGGAAATTGTTCGATTCGTCAAACTGGATCTTCTCGATGACTCTGCCCGCCCCCTTTCAAGGCACGGTTCGGAACAAAATTCAAACCGGCTATCCACGTTGCGGACCCTGGCCCGGAAGGCGTCGCGCAATCCGGCGAGCCTGCATGGGGCAGGAATCTAGCCCGTGTCCCGTGCGGCAAATCACTCGAAACGCACTTCGTGCCCTTCGGCTTCTAGCTCCGCCAACACGGTACCCAACTCTGCACGAGCGCCCAAGACAACCGCCCGGATGAACGCTGCGACCGAACGTTCGACCACCAATCGGGGCCGGGATCGGAGGCGCGGACAGTTACCAGGAAGAGACGGGTGCAGCCACGAAGATCGCTGCCGCAATGCGGCCCTCCACGCAACACTGCTTTCGTAGGAGTGCCATGAGGGTGACCGCCCCGAGCGAGTGGCCCAGCACGGCAATGCGCTGGGGATGGAAGCGGCAATACAGAGGATGCCCGGGTATGTCTCGTCCCGCCAGCAGGGCATCGATGACGAAACGCACGTCGGCGGGCTGGTTGATCACGTCTCGCAGTGCGGTGCCGTGCCCACCCGGGGCGTTCTCGTTCGTCAGCGGAAACGCCACTGCCACCACCGTTAGGCCGCCGGCCGCTAAATTCCGAGCCAGCGCCTCGAACTTTTCCGGCAAACCGCCGAAGCCGTGAAGCAAGAGCAACAGCGGCGTTTCGCTGCCACAGTGCCCCTGACTCTGCCCGCGCCAGATGAGCACCGCGGGCGGGCACAAGGCCCGCCCCTACTATTATGGTCCGCCGGCAGACGCGCACGCAAAAGGAGATCGCCCCACAGCGCACGAGTCGCACGCAAACGACCTTGCGATTGGGCCCACCACGGCCGTGATCGGCCGTGGCACACTGCCCGGTGTCCGGAAGAGCCCCCTCACGCGGCCCCCTTGTGCATCGCATGTCCGAAATAAGAGATACCGCTCCCTTGCGGAAAAGGCCCTCTCCCTTTCAGGGAGCGGGCTAGGGCGAGAGCGAGTTTCGGGCGAAGCGAGCGAATGCCGGGAAACGTAGCGGCGCACGGCCGTGCGCCCCTATACTGGACGATCGTACCTTTCCCGCGGAAGTTGTAGGGGCTTCCCCGCGCGGAAGTTGTAGGGGCGACCCTTGTGGTCGCCCTACCCCCGCGGTGGGTGCCGGGAGACCCGCAGGTTGTAGGGGCCCGACATGCCGGGCCCCTACGGCTTCCAGGCCGCTGGCTATTCGATATTCACTATTCACTGGCCGCCCCTCGCTGCTTGCCGCTCGCCATTCGCCCCCCTCATTCGGCCTGCGGTCGACCTCTCCGTAGAAGGCAGAGATATCTTTTAACTCAGCGACAACTACACATGGGTTCGGAGCCGGCTAAAAAATATCCCCCGAACAGGCCGGGTGGGGTCCGCGTGACGCAATTGACAAACGACGGAAGGGGAAACAGGGGGTGGCAACACACGAGCGGCTGCGTTCTCTGGGGAGACGCTTTTTACTTGAAGCGGAACCGGTATAGCCCGAGGATTGTGGCTCGATCCGAACGTGGCGGTCTGTGTGCCCCTGGCGACGAGCCAAAGAACGGGCAGCCGAGCGTTGCGCCGGCAGTGTGTTTGCGCCTGCTTCTGGTGGCACTTTTGACGGGCTTCGGCTTACAGTGGCCGTCGCCGCCGGCATCCCAGATTCCGTTCGACTCCTTAATCTTTGCTCCCGCGAATGCTCCGCGCACGGGCGATTCACACGTTCGATCTCGCGAACTTGCCGTGAACAAACTCGATCCCCGCGCACTGAGCCCCCGACGAGCGCCAACCGAGCCCTTCAGCCATTCTTCAACGGGCTCTCGAAAGCCTACGCATCGCCGAAGATGAACTCCAACGAGACCTCGCTTTGGGGCCCCACATTGACCGTTTGGCGACGTACACCGAATTTCTCGTGCCACACCGCCACCGTATACTTTCCAGGGGGCAGTGGGCCGAGCACAACGTCCGCTCCCAGCCGAGTCACGGCGCCAAATGGATGGGGCAGCACTGCGATATACGCCACCATCCACGGGTGGACGTCGCACCCTACGGGCACTGCAACTTCAGGCCTTTCGAACCGCACGATCCGCGACGTACCCGTGCGGCTCAGCATAAAGTTGGTGCCACGACCGAACTTTGGTTTCGTGTGCACGTTGTGCGGCTCCGGATCGCTGTTGCGAAACTCGACAGACTGTCCGACCAGCGCCGTCACAACTCGCGGCTCGTACAAGCAGCCACGTTGGTCAATGACCACAGGCTCCTCTGGCACAGGAAACCCACCTTCCGGAAGTCCTTCTTCCACCCACACGACCGCGTTCGCAAGCCGCCCATCCTCACCCACAACGACGGCCTGATCGTAAACGGGGCCGGAGTGAAGGCCCATGCACTGGGGCGCACTACGCATGACGATGGGTTTGGGCTGTGGGCGTTCTCCCTGGAAGCGCACGCGAACGTTCACGCGGCCCGCGGTAGCCAAATCCACAGTAGGGGCAGCTTGTAACCCCTGTTTTTGCGAACCACGATCGGGACCTTGTTGGCAACCAGCCAATAAGACCCAGAAGGCCACGCAGCAGGACAAAAGCAACCTCGACTCTCCCAACCCTTGGGGGCGCACTTGCTTGTGCAGATTTTTTCCCCACCTCGACAGCATGATCACCTCTCCAGAGCCGGCTGGCGTCGCCCCCGGCAGTGCGGGCACACACCAACCCAAGTCAGGCTCCGGGCCCATACGACAAATCCAAGCTGCTCGATTCTCGTCGCATCCGGCTCGGGAGCAAACGGAACGTCCGCAACATCCTCACATTGGCCGCACACAAAGTGGTCGTGGGGCTCGGTCGTGGCGTCGAAGCGTTGCACCCCATCCGGGGTGCGAATCACGAGGACACGCCCCTGGCTCACGAGCTTCTGCAAGTTTCGATACACCGTCCCCCGGCTAATGCGCGGAAGTTTCTTGCGCGCCTGGTGCAACACTTGCTCGGCAGTCGGATGGCCCTGCGCCCGTGCAACTGCTTCCCACACGACAGCCAATTGCCGTGTGTGGCGCTGTCTAACGATGCGCGTCACTGTAAGTCGTCCGCCAAAGAGTCCCTAACGGCGGGGGACAGATCGGCCGTGGCTCGATAGTTGGGGTGATCCACGACAAGTCGGGCTCGAAGAGCCAGATCTCGCAAGAGCGCCGGCATTTCCGGAGGACAAGCAAACCGTACGTACTGCACGGCACTCAACTTGTCCTCCTTTGCCCGGCCCGGTTCGAAGATCCCGCGGAGTTGAACCGGCCCCACTTCCAGCCGGACGCACTCGTCTACGCCCATGAACCGCAGCAACTCCTCCCGAATGCGATCGAGATCGGTGATCTCCAAGAACATCGTCGCGCTCAATTCGCCCGCACGCGGGATCAACTGGTTGTACACTGCAATTTCTTCCCGAACCCGATCCAGGTCCACGATATGTTCCGCGCGCAGCATCTCCTGGATTTGGAACCAAACCGTGTCGTGATTCTCGAACACAAACGTCACCTTGTCGCCGACCGACACGCGGCGGCGCCGTTTTAAGTCGATAATCTTTCGGCGGACTTCATCGCGAAGCTCCTCGTAGCGCTGAAGTCCAATGATTTCCTCGAGTGTTACCGGAGCAACTGCCATTGTGTCCTAGCTAAATTTCGTGGTTTTTAAGAACACGTTGGCCGGCACACCTAGGAAGGCGTGCCGGCCAGGGCGAAAGCAACCGCAATCGGCGACAACTCAAGAGGCCGCCTTGAGAGAGTCGAGCCCCTTCTGGAACCGGCCAGCGTGCGACTTTTCTGCACGCGCCAACGTCTCGAACCACTCGGCAATCTCTTCGAAGCCTTCCTCGCGCGCCGTTTTGGCAAAGCCCGGATACATTTGCGTGTATTCGTACGTTTCCCCTTCGATGGCGGACTTGAGGTTTTTCTCCGTATCGCCAATCGGCACATTGGTCACCGGGTCCCCAACCTCTTTCAAGAAATCCAAGTGGCCGAATGCGTGCCCGGTCTCCGCCTCGGATGTATCCCGAAACAGCCCCCCTATGTCCGGATAACCCTCGATGTCCGCGCGGCGCGCGAAATACAAATACCGCCGGTTCGCTTGCGACTCGCCCGCGAATGCGGTCTTCAGGTTCTCGTGCGTCTTCGTACCCGCCAAACTCTTCGCCATAACCATGACCTCCTTAATAGGAATTCGTCCGAATAAGCGAATTACGTGGCACCACCCGTTCTGTCAACTGCTCCCAGCACGCTACTCCCTAGAGGCCTTGCGTGCTGGGGCGTTGCCGTAGCTTCTCGATCCAAGCTTGAACTCGCGCCATTCCGGAGTCGAGCTCGACACCCAGGCTCGAAAGCAAAAACAATCCCGGAGCGAACGCTGCGTCGGCTAAAGAAAACTCGCCGGCAATGAACGGCCGGGAGGCCAGTGGCACTTCCAGTCGGCGCAGGAGCTGTACAATCTCGCCTTGCAGCCGGCGAACCTTATCGCCATCCCGCTCCGCCTCCGGACGCCGCAGCTCCACCTGAAGCAACTCCACCCGCGGCGTAAAGAGGACGTCTGCAAGATCTTCCATCATCCGCACGACCGCTCTTCCATAGGAATCTTCGGGCATGAGCGGCGGGTTGGGGTACTCCTCGTCCAAATATTCGTTGATGATCGTAGAGTCGTAAACGACCGCCTCGTCGTCCACCAGTACGGGCACCTTACCCAGTGGATTCAGCTTGAGAAACTCGGCCGAGCGCTGTTCGTTTTTACGCAGGTCCACCAGTTTCCTTTCGAACTCCAACTCCTTCTCGCCCAACACAATCCGTACCTTCTGTGCGTAGGGGCATTCCGGGAAATCGTAGAGCACAATCATGCCTGAGTCCCCTCCAGACCAAAAGTTGATGCCCGTTCTTCGCAAAAAGAAGCGGCCATGTCCACTTTGTAGGCAGTCGATTCTCTAGTTGACATGCTTCCATGCGTGATACGAACTGCGCACGAGGGGCCCCGCCTCGACGTACCGAAATCCCATCGCCAGTGCCTGGACACGCAAGCTTTCGAATTCTTCCGGAGGCACGTAGCGCACCACGGGCAGATGCGAAGACGAAGGCTGTAAGTATTGCCCCAAGGTCAATATGTCGCATCCGGCCGCCACGAGGTCTTTCCATACGCTCACGACCTCATCGTTCTCCTCACCCAGGCCCAACATCAGGCCGGTTTTGGTCCGAAGTTCCGGACGAGCCGCCTTGGCCCGCGCCAAGAGTGCCAGAGAGCGCTCGTAACGTGCACCTGGCCGAACGCGGCGATAAAGCCGTGGTACGGTCTCCACGTTGTGATTCAGCACATCGACAGGGGAGTCCAAGACAATTTGGAGAGCGTCTGCATCTCCCCGAAAATCGGGGATCAGGACCTCGACGGTGCACGCCGGCTGGACCGCTTTGATCGCACGAGCGGTACGCGCAAATTGACTCGCGCCGCCGTCCGGCAAATCATCCCGGTCAACCGAAGTCACCACGACATGGCGCAATCCCAGTGCGGCAACTGCTTCGGCCACGCGCGCCGGCTCCGCTTCATCTACCGGCACGGGTCTCCCATGCCGTACAGCGCAAAAACCGCAGTTGCGCGTGCACACATCGCCCAACAGCATGAATGTCGCGGTTCCATGCGACCAGCACTCGCCAATATTCGGGCAGCGTGCCTCCTCGCACACCGTGTGGAGTTGCAGCGATTTGACGATTCGGCGCGTGGCAAAAAAGTGCTCCCCTGCTGGAGCACGCACCTTCAGCCAAGGCGGGTGTCTTCGTCGAACTTCCATTCCGGCCTCCCCTGTTCCCAGTAGTTTGCCCACGCGGCCACAAAGAGCTCCGCAAAAACCAGCGCGACTTCGTCAACCGATGGCGTAGCTCGTCCTTCGCCTTCCAGGCTCGAAACCGCCAAACCGACGGTCCGACATGGAACGATGAACGCGAACGGCTCCTCAGCCGCTCGGGATACGTTGAGAGCAACCCCATGAAACGCAACCCAGCGTCGCAGCCCGATACCAAACGAGGCGAGTTTGCCGCGGCGACTCCAAACCCCAATCCTTTGCTCGTCGGCCCAACTGTCCACCCCGAACGACTGACAAACTCCAACGACCACCCCGGCGAGAAACCGCACATACGACCGCACATCGGGATGAGGCAATTTGACGATGGGGTATGCAACGAGCTGGCCAGGACCATGATACGTGACGCCACCACCTCGACTCACACGGTACGCTGGAATCCGCAGGCGCTCGTTCGCCCCGCACAGGTCGGCTTCCGATGCGCCCCGGCCCAACGTGAATACTGGCTCATGCTCCAACAAGAGAAGGTAGTCCACCGGGTCGCCTTCCAGTTTTCGGCGGACCAGACGCTCTTGCTCAGACAGAACCTGCCCATACTCCGCATGCCCTAAAAAACGGGCGCACAACATTCGTCCAGAGCCTCGCAACTTGTCGCCGACGCGATCGAGCACCTCGTGCCGGACCAGGGCACCTCTATCCTGTTCCGGTGCCGAATCCTGATGGCCATGCATGCCCGAGCTCACGTGCCCCATCGGATTGGACCTTCAACCCAGATGCTGGTGAAAAAACTCGATGCAACGCTTCCACGCGTCTTTTGCTGCATCCGCCCGGTACGCGTCGGGACGAGTGTCGTTAAAGAACGCGTGCCCGGCGCCACGATACACTTTGAGGAGGTACTGCTTGCCCGACTGTTTGAGGATACTTTCCAGTTGCTTGATGTCTTCGCGTGGAATCAACGGATCTTCTTCACCATACAGCCCTAAAAAAGGGCAGCGAAGCTGGTCGGCTACCTCCAATGGGTGCGAGGTCTTGTTCGGCGTTTTTCCTTGCCACCTCAGCATCCCGTAGAAACTCACGCAGGCAGCAAAGTTCGACTGCAGGCAGGCCGCTAAAAACGCATACTCGCCCCCTAAGCAAAAGCCCATGATCCCAATGGCACTGCCTTTGACCTCGATGCGACTGCGCAAAAACTTTGCTGCGGCCTCGATGTCCGATAATACCCGATGATCATCGAGCCGTTGGATCCAACCTTGCACTTCTTCGAGGGAAGACAGACGCGGGGCGCCTTCTCGACTGTACAGATCCACGGCGAACGCAAAGAATCCCTCGCGCGCAACTCGACGCGCAATGTCGCGGTAGTGCTCGGAAAGTCCATGCACATCGTGCACAATCACGACTGCCGGCATGCGGTCATGTTTCGGGAGCCAGGCGGCATAGCCCCGCAACGACTCTCCTTCCCGCACAAAGGTCAGCTCTTCTGTTCTCGGCATTACCTCCGCCATAGTTCCTCCTCACAACCCGTTAGCATGCGCGCTCATCGCATCTCACCTCGAGGCCAAGCGAAAAAGCGACTCGCCTCGTTCGCTGGGCTCCCAAGAATCACTTCCTGCACCGTTTTCGCCGTCAGTGGCGCCAACGCAAGTCCCGAGCGATAATGACCGACCGCCACCACCACATTCGCGTATCCGGGCACAGCTCCAACGATAGGGCGGCCGATTCGACTGGCCGGCCTTATGCCGCAGCGCACCGCCGACACCCTCCCCTCCCGTAACCACGGACAGATCGCATTCGAGCGATCTCGCAGCTCCCCAAGTCGCTTTGGCGCAATTGCCGGGCGGCATTCCTCTCGTTCCACTGTGCTGCCCACCACAACCTCCGTTCGGGACTGCGGCACGATTTGAAGTCCGCCTATGGTCAGTGCGCGGCTTAGACGTGATGTTCCGCAGACGCAAAACGAGAGCCCGCGAACCGGGTACAACGGCAGTGCGATCCCAATCTGCTGCGCTAACGGGAGCGAATGAAATCCCCCCGCCAATACCAGATGTTCGGTCTGCACCTCTGCGAAATCGGCTTTCAGCTCCCAAAACGGTCCCGTACGAACCGCTCGTGTAACGGTGGACGAAAAGATGACTCCGCCAAACCGCCTGATGCCAGCTCGTAAAACCGCCACCAGGCGAGATACGTTCACAAACCCCTCGTTCTCGAACCGCGCGGCGCCCACGCACGCAACACCCTCGATGAGCGGCTCCGACTCCGCCGCAGCAGCCGGGCTCAACCACTGGGCGCGCCTTCCACGTTGAAGTGCCCGCTCTACCGCCTCGACTAAAACCCGCGCCTCGCGCTCGTTCCGCGCTACTCGGAGAACAGCGTTACTGTGAAAGCCCACCTCCACCCCAGCATTCCGCTCCAGTTCCGCCACCCAAGCCGGGTACAACGCCAAACTCTCTTCGGTCAGGCTTTGCAGTGGGCCAACAGCGACGCCGCGGCCCGACACCAGTAAACCCGCCGCTGCCAAGGTCGCTCCTCCGTAAAGAGCTCGGCTATCGAACAAGCTCACGGACAGCCCCGAACGCGCGAGCTCGTACCCGATCGCGCTCCCAATAATGCCGCCGCCAACAACGGCTGCGTCCGTGCGCATCAACCTATCGCTTCGGTTCGTAGCGCTTCGATCTCCGGAATCTCTTTCGGCACCGACGCCGTAAGCACTTCATGCCCGTCTTCCGTGACCAGTACGTCGTCCTCGATGCGGATACCGACGCCACGAAATTCCGAAGGAACGTCTGTAGCGTCTGCGGCGACATACAAGCCAGGCTCGACGGTCAGTACAAATCCTGCCTCCAGACGCCGCACCTGGTCCCCATCTTTGTACGTGCCGACATCGTGCACGTCCATACCCAGCCAGTGGCTAGTCCGATGCATGAAAAACTTACGGTATTTTTCCTGCTCGATGTTTTCTTCTTTGCTCCCCGTCAACAGGCCAAGCTGAACCAGTCCTTCCACCAACACCTCGACAGCGCGGCGATGGGGTTCGTCATAGGCTACCCCGGGCCGGATGCATTCGGTCGCAGCTTTCTGGGCGGCAAGCACGATTTCGTACAACGCTCGTTGTGCGGGAGAAAACTTTCGACCGACAGGGAAAGTTCGCGTGATATCCGAGCAGTAAAAGCCGTACTCGGCCCCGGCATCGATCAGCAACAGCTCTCCATCCACGAGCGCCTTATCGTTGTGCGTGTAGTGCAGCACGGTGGCATTGGCACCCGAAGCCACGATGGATGGATAGGCGGGCCCACTGGCTCCCAGACGGCGAAAAGTACTCTCCAACAGGGCTTCCACTTCGAACTCGTACATGCCGGCTCGAGTCTCGCAGAGAGCGCGCAAATGGCCGGCTGCCCCAATTTCCGCCGCCTTGCGCATGCGTTCCACCTCGGGTGGGGACTTTCGCAAGCGCATCTCGTGCAAAATGACGGCTGGGTCGCGCACGGTCCGGGGGCCGCGACCGGACCGCGGCCGCAATTGTTGCCACTGACGCATCCAGCCCACGACCCGCTGGTTCCACTCGAGATCCCGACCGAAGCGGAAATACAGTTCGTCGCGACCACTCACGAGCTCACCCACAACCTGATCCAACTGCTGTATGGGGTAGGCTCGCTGCGCTCCAAATTGCGCGGTTGCGCCTTCAACTCCGGCATGTCTTCCGACCCATATTTGCCGCTCCGAGTCAAATGGTCGAACGAACAGCACGTACTCCTGTTCCGGATGGCCGGGCAACAGCAAGCATGCGGACTCCGGCTCGGGAAACCCGGTGAGGTACAACATGTCGTTGTCCGGCCGATACGGGTACTCGACGTCGTGCGAGCGCACGGCAACTGGCGCTGCAACCAATAAAGCCGCCGCATTCGTACCGATACGTTCCATGAAATACCGGCGCCGTTCGGCATAAACCTCCGGGGGGAACGCGGGTGGCGGACTCACTTGCGGATCCATCCTCTTCCAGCGCCGCATGGCTGCGTTATGCCTTGCGCTCGGAAAGAAAAGCGCGCACCAAGTCAACCGGAACCGGGAGGATCACAGTGTTGTTGCGTTCCGTACCTACCTGGGCCAGCGCCTGAAGCATGCGCAACTGAATTGCAACCGGTTGCTTCTCCATGATGCTCGCTGCCTCCGTGAGGCGCAAAGCAGCTTGATATTCTCCCTCGGCGTTGATCACCTTGGCGCGGCGGAGTCGCTCCGCCTCCGCCTGACGGGCGATCGACCGCTGCATTTCTACCGGCAAGTCGATGTGTTTCACTTCGACCGCCACCACTTTGACCCCCCATGGCTCGGTGTGTTGATCGATAATTTCTTGGAGACGAGCGTTGAAGCGCTCGCGCTCGGCCAACAGTTCGTCGAGGTATGCTTGCCCGCAGACGCTACGCAGCGTGGTTTGGGCAATTTGCGAGGCCGCGTATAAATAGTTTTGTACCTCCACGGCGGCGCGGTTGGCATCCACCACGCGAAAATACAGCACGGCATTGACCTTCACGGAAACATTGTCGCGGGTGATGACGTCTTGGGAAGGCACATCCAGGGTTACCGTTCGCAGGTCGATACGGTACATTTGCTCGATCAAAGGGATCACATAGATGATCCCGGGTCCCCGCGAGGGTGTGATGCGACCGAGCCGAAACACCACTGCTCGCTCGTACTCGCGGACGATTTTCACCCCAGACACCAGTAGAGCCAAACCGATGACGAACACCGTAGCGACCGGACCAAACTCCATTGGCACCTCCAACGAGACTCAACCAAACGTTATCACACTCGCCCGCGACCTTCCCACCCGGTCACGGTACATTGTGCACCGGCGGAGAAAGGACTACGAAACACGGCGTTGAAAGGCAAAGCATTTCTACGCAACTTCGTTCTCCGCCACAAAAAGTGGATCAGTTCTCTCGCCTACACCCTGTTGGTGGCCAGTGTTGCCGGGCTCGGGTATCTCACGCTGAAAATTCTCGAAGCCCCTCGTACAGAAGAAAGCAGTCCACCCGCCGATCCAGCAGCCCTGATCGAATTCGAGGGTTTCGACGCGCGCGCCGAAAAAGCCGACGGGGGGTGGGCACTGAGGGTCAGTCTTCGCCTTCGGGCTGCAACGGCTCATCCGTTGAGCTGCCAGGTTTTCTTCGTGGCCAAGGGAGGACGTACGAATGGCCCGGTGTTGGCGATCTGGCCAACGCCGAGCCCTGGCGGGGCACCCTTCAGCCCGGCAGGCCACTTTCGCGGGGGCCCTGTATCGGGTGGCGCCCCCATTCAGGTAACCCAAGGCTGGCAGCGAGTAACCGGCCTCATTCCCATTTCTGATCACCCGCGGTCCTTCCACACCGTCACGGTCTATGTTTTCGGCCCTCGAGGTGAGGTGTTGCTCTCGCGGCCTTTCGATTTGCGGCTTACGGTTAAGTAACCAGCGGAGGTACGAAAAATCCGGAAAGCTCGAGCGGCTGGTTGCGCGGCTCGACGTCGAGGAATTCTGCTATTCGCGCTCGCGCTCGAGATCTTCATCGTACCGTTCCTGTTCGCCGGGCAACAGGTCTGCCCCTTCCTCATACCCAGGAGTTGGCCGAATCGAGAGGTAGCGCGGTTTCGGTTCCCGTTTCGGTCTTTCCGCTGCACCTGGTTCTTCCACGTCCTCCGGGAAGGACTCCTCGGCCTCATCCCCCTCCATATGCTCCAATACAGCCGCCGCGCGTTCACTCGCTATCTCTCGTTCACGCCGTACTCGCCGACCGAAGGCATGCATACAGCGCTCG
Source organism: Candidatus Binatia bacterium (assembly GCA_026004215.1). Lineage (GTDB taxonomy): Bacteria > Desulfobacterota > Binatia > HRBIN30 > HRBIN30 > HRBIN30. The sequence continues at coordinate 516,883 of BPIR01000003.1, read as the reverse complement.
ACAAACGCAGGTTCAGCACCCACACGCTTCGCGAGATCTCCCAAAACGGGGGATCGGCCCTTGGCCGCTCGTGTCATGCGCGTGGATTCACGGACGACGTCGGCGCACGTTACCGAACCCGACGACACGGTACGGGGCAACCCCGCAAGCACAAATATCAGCAGCAACAAACCCCACCCCATCCGCACCGGTACGCATGCCCCTAAACCCTTTCTACGCTGGCACGGACCCGCAAATGGGTTCGACTTCGGATTCACACGAGTCATCGCCAAAGCTGCTTTGCCGCTCGGCGTGCAAAAAGCAAGGCTAAGTTCCTGGCTTTGGCTTCGGGTTCCATTGCTCGTCGCCAACTCGAAAACACAGCCGGCGTGCCAGCTAACACCTGTTCGAGTTTCCGCTCGGCCAGCCCGCGCCAGGGTCCTGCAACGGCGACCTCGAGCGGGCGCACCTCCGAAAGGACAAAACCCGCTTCTCTCAGGAAAGCACCAGCGTGCTCCGCCATCGCAGAGTCTCTTGCAACCCAGGCGAAATAACCGCCGTCGCGTAAGACTCGGTGAATTTCTTCGACATAACGGAAATGGCAAGCATCTCCGCGCGGCCAAAGCCACCACACGTGTGTGAATGCACCGGATGGAAACGGCAGCGCGTCCAAGCCACCCGCCACAAACACTGCCTCTTCCAAGGTTGCAGACTGGGCACCCAGCCGCCATGCGATGTCGGCTCGCCATTTGTCGGGCTCCACCCCCAGCACGCGGCAACCAAATTGCCGCGCGGCCCATCGTGCGCGCCCACCGAACCCGCTCTCCACCTCCAGCACAAATTCGTACTTTCGAAAGATCCCTTGCGAGGACAGTGCCTGTAGCAGGCTGACCTCGTACGGCATGTCCTGGTCCAGCCCGTAAAAATACGACCCTTTAGGCAATGGCCACTGGACTCGCAGGGAGCGGCTGGTGTCGATAATTCCCGCTGCCAGTGCCCGAACGTCTCCAGGATTCACGTGCATCCCGCTAACGCCGACTCTGCTCGCCATACGGAGAAACGTTCCCTTGACGGATTCTTCGCTGCTCGCGATTGTGTGGCAACATGCCCAAGGTTGTGGAAGACCGGCGCCAATTGCTGGGAGATGTACGCATCGGAGGTGCAGGATAAAAGATGGCGACAATCTATAAGCGAAAAGGTAACTTTCTCGAAGACTTCCGCGTTGGACATCTGTTCCGCCACAAGGTCGGGAAGACCATTACCGAGGGGTTGTTCAATGCATTCACGGAATACGACATGACCACCAACCCTCTCAGCAAAAACCGCCGCTATGCGCAGCGGTATGGCTTCCGCGATATGATTCTGCCCCCGGGTCTGGTCATGGCCGTGGTTTTTAGCCAAAGCGTCGAGGACATCTCCGAAAACGCGCGGGCAAACTTGGAATACATTGATATGCGTTTCGGCGTGCCCGTGTATATTGGCGATACCATTGAGGTCGAATCGCTCGTGCTCGGCGTTCGGCCTTCGTCGCGAGAACCAGATCTCGGGGTGGTCCACGTTCAGACGACGGGTCGGAACCAGCATGGGGAGGTTGTCCTCACTTACGAGCGCAAGGTTCAAGTGTGGAAGGGCCGTGCAGACGCGGTGGTCGAAGAAGCGTCGCTGGGCGAGGTTCCGGTGGTTCCGTGCGAGCTTCGCCTACCGCCCTACGACCCATCGCGTGGGTACAAAGAGCTCGCCCACTTGACCAGTCCGGATACTTACTTCGAAGACTTTGTTCCCGGGGATTTGATCGAACATTCCCGGGGCCGGGTGGTCACCACGGAACACATTGCCTGGACCGCCATGCTGGACAACACCTCACAAGTCCATTGCAACCAGTTCATGATCGATCAGAACCCCCAGCGTTATCTTGGCGGCCAATTGATCGTGTACGGGGGCATTCCTTTCAATTTATGCCTTGGACTTTCGTGCCCCGATGTGGCGGACAACGCCTTGTGCGACATCGTGTATAAATCCGGACGCCACACGGCCCCAGTCTTCGCGGGTGACACGGTATTCGCCTCGACTGAAATCAAGGCCAAACGAGATTTTCCCGGCCGGCCCGACCTCGGAATCCTCGAAACGATTTTACGAGGGCACAAGTTCGTGCGAGAGGGCAACGAATTTAAGCGCGTGGAAATTTTTTACCTAGAACGCGAGATCGCCGTGAAACGGCGCAGCCACTACTGTTAGGAGATCGCCCGCTGCGGCGCCGCTGGGCGGTGCACGCGGTCTTCAACGCACACTGAACGCGGCGCCGGGGCCTGGGCTTAGAGCCGGGGCCTGGGGTTAGAGCGCGGATACCCCTTATGCTGCAGCCGAAAACAAATACTCGTGGAGCGCGGCAAGGCCATCGAGGCTGTGAATGTCGCCGGGTAGGTTGGGGACCATCACCAGCGCCGCCTGCCGGGGAACCAGGCGCTGAAATGCCTCCACTCGCAACATGTCCCCCCGGCCCAAGGCTTGGTAATCGTCAAAATTTGCCGCCAAGCCTTCGGCGAGCTCTGGCGCAGCTCGCAATTTACGGAGCACGGTCATCAGCGCCTGCCGCCGCGGAGGCCGGCCACGTACCAGGACTTCTCTATGCATGCGATTGACAATCACGGCCCGCAAGCTCACTCCGAGCCGCTCGATTTGGCTAATGAAGAACTCCGCCTCCTGCAGCACCTGCTCCTCAGGAGCCACCACGAGCACAAACCCGGTGCGGGGATCGCGCAGCAACTGGTACACCTGCCGTACCCGCGGCTCGAAGTTCTCGAACAATCCAGCCATGGCGGTAAAGAACTCGGATACCTCCACCAACGCCGAAACGCCCGTAGCCTCCTCAAGGCGGCGAAACAAAAAGCCCACCGTCCGGTTGAACATCCGAACGGTAGCCCAGCTTGCCGAAAAGTACGGTTTCACAAACCAGCGGATCACGCTGCGGTCGAGAAAATCTGCGAGGCGCTGCGGAGCTTCTAGGAAGTCCAGCGCATGCCGCGTTGGGGGGGTGTCGACAACGATCAGGTCGTAGCGCCCGCTCTCGTGCAGGGCACGCAACTGCTCGATCGCCATGTATTCCTGTGATCCCGCGAAGCTTTGCGAGAGATGCTGGTAAAAACGGTTTCGCAGGATCTTATCGCGGATCTCCGCATTCGGGGCGTGGCGCTCGACTAAGCGATCCCACGCCCCTTTCTGGTCCAGCATCAATGCCGCAAGTGTTCCGCCGCCTGGCAGCGGCACATCCACGGGTTCATCCGCCAGGCTTTCCAGGCCCAATGCGTCAGCCAGGCGCTTTGCAGGATCGATCGTCATCACCAAAGTGCGCCGGCCCGACCTGGCAGCGCGCAAAGCTAGCGCGGCCGCGGTGGTTGTTTTGCCTACCCCTCCGGAACCGGCACAAACGATAATCGCGTGCTTAGCCAGAATATCATCCAAGGCGGAAGCCATGGTGCGTCGTGTTTTGCTCGCGTGCTGCGAGCTGGCGGGAAAGCACTTGGCGCAAACGCTCCAAATGGGTAGCGCCGAACTCCTCGGCGAAGACAAAGGGGAGCTCTACGTGGGGCATCTGCACCCGTTCCAGGAGCCGTTGCAAGTACTCCCTATTAATGCTGCTCCAACCCTCTTCTTCGAATGCACGGTCCACAATCGCTTCCGCGACTACGCGATCCGCTTGCGGCAGTCGCCTGGCGTTGGCTTTGAGGCGCTGCAGCTCGCCTGTATCGAAGCGCCGTTGGTGCAAGCGATTCACCACCAAGTAACCCAGGGGCAGCGCCAGGTCCGTGCTAATTTTGTGGTACATTTCGACACTTTCGTTCACGGGCATCTCCTCGGCAGTGGTCACGATATGCACCGCCGTGCGCGCCGGGTTTGACAACAAATCCACCAGTCGCTGGCTCTCTCGACCAACCAGCCCCGTTTGAAACACTTCACGAGCAGCCTTGGGCATGCCCAAGTATTGCAAGCTGTGGCCCGTTGCCGGTGCATCCATGACCACGAGATCCCACACCCGATCACCGGTTTCCGGATCCGTTCTTTCCGCCTCGTACCATATCTTCCCTATGGTCATGAGCTCTTTGAGGCCGGGCGCTGCCGCAACGAAGTACTGATAAATGCGACTGCTAAAAACCACGTCCAACACTCTGCGCACAGGCAGGATCAGGGCCAAGTACTCCGCCAGCGCTGCCGCCCCTTCGACGGACATTACCGCCAGGTTCGGCCGGACACGCTTGGCCACGCCTAAACGCTCCGGTTGCACCCCGAGTAACGATGCAGCTCGCCCTGCACCGTCCACCTCCGCCACGAGAACTCGCTTTCCATGCTCGGCCGCCCACATGGCCAAGAGCACGCTCACGGTGGTTTTACCCACACCTCCCTTGCCCACGACCACCCACAGGCGCCGATGCAGTATCGGTGGCGCGGGCGGAGGTAACATGGACGGTGTTTGGCTTGCTTCGCTCATGAGGAGGCAGAGAAACGAACGGCTTCTCCGCGACCCTGCCAGCGGCGAAACACCAAGGTGCAGTTCGTTCCACCAAAACCAAAGGCGTTGGACAACGCGACCTCCACCCGCGAAGGCCGGGCGACGTTCGGCACGTAGTCCAAGTCGCACTCCGGGTCCGGGTGTTCGTAATTGATCGTAGGCGGCAAAACACCGTGGTGCAGCGCCAAAACTGTGTAAGCAGCCTCGATCGCACCAGCAGCACCCAGCGTGTGCCCAATCATGGACTTTGTGGAGCTCACGGCCAGCCGATATGCGTGAGCACCAAACACGTGCTTGATTGCGGTGGTTTCCGTCTGATCGTTCAGCGGGGTCGAAGTTCCGTGGGCGTTGATGTAGCCGACCTCCTCAGGCTCGACGCCTGCATCCGCCAGAGCGCGCCGCATACACTCCGCAGCGCCGCGTCCTTCGGGAGCCGGAGCGGTCAGGTGATAGGCGTCGCAATTGGCCCCGTAGCCTACGATTTCTCCGTAAATCCGAGCCCCGCGCGCGGTGGCCCGTTCCAAGGTTTCCAAGAAGAGCATCCCCGCGCCCTCCGCAAGCACGAACCCATCCCGCTCTCGGTCGAATGGCCGACTGGCTCGAGACGGCTCATCGTTCCGAGTCGAAAGGGCACGCATCGCCGCAAAACCAGCCACTGTGAGCGGCGTGATGGGCGCCTCTACGCCTCCTGCAATCGCGGCTTCCTGCAGCCCAGCCCGGATGCGGCGAAACGCCTCACCCACAGCGTGGCCTCCGGAAGCGCAAGCGCTAACCACGGCAAAGTTTTCGCCGAGCATTCCGTACTTCATCGCCACGTGGGCCGGCGCCATATTGGCAAGAAGCCGCGGGATAAAAAATGCGCTCACGCGCTTCATGCCGCTGTCGTAAAAGCTACGCACCCCATCCTCCACCGTGGCGATGCCTCCGAACCCCACTCCAACAATCGAGGCGATCGTCTCGGGCCTCTCCAGCGCTGCGCTGCCGCCAGCGTCACGCACCGCCTCGTCCGCAGCCACCAATGCGTATTGGGAAAATAGGTCTAGCCTCTTGGCGTCACGACGATCGATGACATCGCCCGCCTCGAACGCCGGCAGCTCTCCGGCAATCTTCACGGGGAGGTCGGCCGGGTCGAAACGTTCAATCCGCCGAATACCGGATTCGCCAGCGCACACTCTTCTCCAGTTCTCTTCGACTCCTCGACCCAGAGGGGTGAGAAGTCCGAGACCGGTTACGACCACGCGGCGCCCGTTCCTATCCATGTCGGACTGTGGCTAGAAGAACGATAGCTACGGTTCAAGGAAACTGGGTGCGTGGGTCTCCCGCGCTTGCTCCACCTGACTGCGTCAGGGATGCGCTGGCCTTGGCTGAGACAAGCACGCTTGCGCAAGCCCAGCCCCAAAAAGAAAAAGCAGGGAGCCCACCAAATGGGCTCCCTGCTTGGGTCACGCGATGCAGCACCGTCTAGCGCCGAGCACGGCGGCGGAGCAGTAACACGGCAAGTGGTGCCAGTAACCACCACGACAATGCACTCGACCCGTTGGCCACGATGTGACAGCCGTCTTCATCCTCGACCACCGCCGATGTGGCAGTTGGGCTCGGTGTGGCCGTGGCCCGTGTGGTCGGAGTGTTCGTGGGCGGAGGAGTTGAAGTGAACGTCGGCGTGGCCGGAGGTACCGTGATGGTCGGCGTCAATGTGGGCAACGCTTCGGTTGGAGTTGGAGTGGGGGGTTGGGCTCCACGCACACACACGTTCCCCTCGCGGCCACCAAAGCCCGCTACCGCTTGACCGTTCGGGTCACTGCCACGCGCGTTCGCCACATTCAACGTGCCGCTCCCAGCCACCGTCACGTTGCACGTGTACAACACCGACCCGTCCGGAATCGGATCCACGTTGTCCGACGCAAACACAATCGCTCGCAACCCTGTGCATGTCTCCCCGCTGCACCCCGAGGGCTGGAACGCAAACGACGTGCTGTTCTTGTTAATGTCCGGGTTCACCGCACAGTCCGGCCGCCCGTTCGACCTCGCCTTCACCCGCACATTCGCATCGAACACAATGTCGTTCTGCGTGCCGGCAATCTGCTGCCCGCCAGCCGCCAACTTCACCGTGATCACTGCGTCCCCAGCCGCATCCAAGTTCAAATCCTCAATGTACACCGCTGGCCCCGCAGGCGCTGGCCGCGGATCCGGACACGTCCCTCCACCAGGAGTCGGGATACATACATTCCCCTCGCGGCCACCAAAGCCCGCTACCGCTTGACCGTTCGGGTCACTGCCACGCGCGTTTGTCACATTCAACGTGCCGCTCCCAGCCACCGTCACGTTGCACGTGTACAACACCGACCCGTCCGGAATCGGATCCACGTTGTCCGACGCAAACACAATCGCTCGCAACCCTGTGCATGTCTCCCCGCTGCACCCCGAGGGCTGGAACGCAAACGACGTGCTGTTCTTGTTAATGTCCGGGTTCACCGCACAGTCCGGCCGCCCGTTCGACCTCGCCTTCACCCGCACATTCGCATCGAACACAATGTCGTTCTGCGTGCCGGCAATCTGCTGCCCGCCAGCCGCCAACTTCACCGTGATCACTGCGTCCCCAGCCGCATCCAAGTTCAAATCCTCGATGTACACCGCTGGCCCCGCAGGCGCTGGCCGCGGATCCGGACACGTCCCTCCACCAGGAGTCGGGATACATACATTCCCCTCGCGGCCACCAAAGCCCGCTACCGCTTGACCGTTCGGGTCACTGCCACGCGCGTTCGCCACATTCAACGTGCCGCTCCCAGCCACCGTCACGTTGCACGTGTACAACACCGACCCGTCCGGAATCGGATCCACGTTGTCCGACGCAAACACAATCGCTCGCAACCCTGTGCATGTCTCCCCGCTGCACCCCGAGGGCTGGAACGCAAACGACGTGCTGTTCTTGTTAATGTCCGGGTTCACCGCACAGTCCGGCCGCCCGTTCGACCTCGCCTTCACCCGCACATTCGCATCGAACACAATGTCGTTCTGCGTGCCGGCAATCTGCTGCCCGCCAGCCGCCAACTTCACCGTGATCACTGCGTCCCCAGCCGCATCCAAGTTCAAATCCTCAATGTACACCGCTGGCCCCGCAGGCGCTGGCCGCGGATCCGGACACGTCCCTTGGCCGAGGGACTGCCCGGGCATCGCCCAACTCAGGGCGACCACGCCGAACGCCGCCAACACACCGACAACGTCGCTTCGTCTTCGCATGTTCACTCCTCCCTCCAACTAATGCACTGCAAAAAGCGCCACTCGTCTACCGCAAAACATTGGCTCTCGTCTAGACCTGCGCAATCTTTTGCCGAATCCAGCCTCAAAAATTTCAGTTCGTACTGCAGCCATTGAGCGCGTTGTTCACGGCTTTGACAATCTCCTCGATGGTGATTTCGCCGTCGCGACTTTCGTCTCCAGCGGCGCAATCGCTCACCGGTCGGGACCCTAGGGCAATGTTCACCATTGCAATGAGCTCCTCGATGGTCACCTCTCCGTTACCGTTGCAATCTCCGACACAAGCAACACCGGCCACGTCCACGGCTCCGTCCTCGATAATCACTTGGCTCACCGGATTGGACGATTGGCACGGCGGCGCGCCCTGAACGGGAATGCATGTTTGGTCGACCGCCAATCGATCACCCACGGACAAAAACGCCGTGTACTGCGGCCGCGAAGAATCCCTGGTTTCCGTGTACACGTGCAACGGCTGCACACCACTCGCCCCAGGACCGATCAGGAGATCGATCGTAAACAACTCTTGGGGCCCAGCGGGCAACGTGGGGATTTCCACCGGGTTTGGCCCTGGAGTCGGCAGAGGATCTGGACCGTAGACAACAACGTTCACGAAGGGATCTGGCGTCTCTCCGCCGGTGGGGCACAAGCAGTGCGTGCGACCGCCCGTGCAGGTGTAGTTCTCGACGACTACTCGAAAATTTGAGATCGCGGGGTTACGCCGCACAGATGCCGGAAGACCGTTCTCGCCCTCGCTACAGTCCGCCAGACGCAAATTGGGGCCGATGCTCAGCGAAAACGCAATGGCAGCAATCTCGTCAATGCCCCCTGCACTACCGTTTGGAGCCCCTTGCTGAAACTCCACCGGGATCGTCACCACTTCACCCGGGCGCCCGCTCGCGTTTCCCACGCTTAACTTCGCACAAGCACTTGGCTCTGGGCACGATGCCACTGTTTGTGCCGCCACTGTGGCACTCACGCCACAAACAGCCATCAGCATCACGATGCCTGCGCGAACAGTGCCGAGAGCTAATTCCAACGGTCTCCACGTCCTCATCGTTCTTCCTCTATGTTCTGAGCCGCCCATTCCTACCCTTAAAACAGCACTCCTAGCAACCGGCTAACGCACGATTCACTGCTTGGATGATTTCCTCGATCGTAATTTGTCCATCCCCGCTCTGGTCCCCTGCCGCGCAATTCGTGACGGGCGCAAAGCCCAAGGCCACATTGACCATCGAGATCAGCTCGTCAATCGTGACCTCGCCGTTGCCATTGCAGTCCCCAACACAAATTGCCCCGGGCGTGGGAGTTGGTACCGGCCCCCCGCCTGTTCGATTCAAAAGAACCGTGACCACTTCCAAATCCTGGCTCGTCACCGCAAGGTCCAACCATTCATCTCCGTCAAAGTCGCCCGCAACGATCGCGCCCGGAGACGGTCCCACATCAAACGACAGGGGAGGGCCCAACGACCCATCACCAGCGCCAAGCACCACGGCCGCTTTATCATCGAATTCGCCCGCGCACGCAATATCCACGTGACCATCCCGATTGAAGTCCCCGCCAACGCACCCCTTGAGCTGAACAGCCACCGGGAAGTTCCCTGCTGGCTCGAGGACAAAGTTGCCCCGGTTCAGCAACACGGCCACATCGTCGAGGTCCTGGTTGACCGCGGCCACATCGAGCAGACCATCTTCGTTAAAGTCTGCCAACACGATATCCACAGGAGTGTCAATAAACTCTCCTTGAATTTCTGCGACCACGCGGAATCCCCCGCCACCGTCCCCAGCCAGTACGGAAACCGACCCCACGGCAAGCTCGCCTGCACTCGCACTCGCCACAACGAGGTCGAGTCGCCCATCACGATCCAAATCGCCGGCGGTGACAGCGATGGGCCCAGAGCCTACCGAAACGGCTTCGCCCGTTGCGGCAAACCCACCCTGCCCATCCCCCAGAAACACGGTCAGCGAATCGTCCAGATTGTTTGCCGTGGCGGCATCGAGCAATCCGTCGCCGTTCCAGTCACCCAGTGCAACGGCCAATGGAGATTCACCCGTCGGAAAACCAACTGGCGCGCCAAACACGCCTCCGCCGGTGTTGCGCATGACCACGAGAGCATTGGCAACGTCACTGACTGCAACCAGGTCCAACTCGTTATCTCTGTTCAGATCGACAAGCTGGAGTCCGTGCAAACCCGGATAGTCCGGTAACTCATAGGTCGAAGGGGGCTCGAGGAACGTGCCGCCTCCGAGACCAAACAAAACTCCCAGCAACTCTCCGTCCGAGTCTGCCAAAATCAGGTCCGGCTTGCCGTCACGATCCACATCGCCTGCCACCATCGACTCCAGCGACGCTCCCGGGAATGCGGGTTCTGCAGGCACACGCTCGAACACAACATCGAGACTCCCCATCACGGGATCACTCTGGACGATCACCAGGCCCACAATGGCTGTAGCCAGCAAGCCAATGAGCGAAGTTTTCCAACCGACGTGTATCACGTGCTCGAGCCTTTCGATTTGTCCACCGAGTGCTCCCCGAACTCAAAGCCCGCACTATGCAGACAACGTCCGCGAACTGTCAAGACACATAACGTCACCCGCATGCAACTTTACCCAGGGTCGCGTAACCATGGACGCGTTCGGCATCCTTCCGTGTGGGGAAAACCTTCGATAAGGGTCGGCCAGTACTAGAAAAGGAGACCGAAGCAATGATCACAGAGGGCGACGATTTCCCCGTGCACCAAACCGCCGAACCGGTCGCATTCCCGGCAACGAGCGACCGCAATTTCTACGACCGTTACTTCTTCCATGGCTACCGGGACAGCGGCGAGATTTTCTTTGCTCTGGCCTTTGGTTTGTATCCCAATCGCCGGATCGCCGATGGCGCGTTCAATGTCCTGCACGACGGCTGCCAATACATTGTTCGCGCTTCCCGAGTTTGCAACGGAAGTCGATGGGACTTGCACGTCGGCCCGCTTCGGATCGAAGTCGTCAAGCCTCTGAACGAACTCCGCATCGTCGTTGAGGACAACCCGTGGGGGTTGAGTGCAGACCTGAGGTTCCGGCGGCGCGCGGCTCCCATCGAGGAACCACGATTTCAACGGCGCACCGGCCCCCGCTTATGGATGGACTACACGCGCATGACTCAGCACGGCCGCTGGAGCGGCTGGATAAAAATCGGAAAGCGATCTTTCTCATTCGAGCCCGAGAAGACCTTGGGTGCACGCGACCGCTCTTGGGGAATCCGCCCTGTCGGCGAGCCAGAAGGCGGCGCTCCCAGTCTCCCTTGGCAATTTTTCTGGCTGTGGGGGCCCTTGCATCTGCCGAGTTCCTGTTTGCATTTCGCCGTCAGCGAGTTCGCCAACGGCGGTCGTTGGCATGAGTGCGCAACCATTCTGAGAGAGACGGACGATTCGGAGTCGGACGCCCCCGTGCCCAACGCACGTGTTCACCACGAACTCACGCTCCGTTCCGGGACGAGACACATCGAGCGAGCGCGCATCGTCTTGGAGCCCGAAGGGCAAACCGCCGTGACGCTCGACCTCCTACCCATGGTGCACTTCTACATGGCTGGGCTCGGGTACGGGCACCCGCAATGGGGGCATGGATACTACGTCGGAGAAGACGTGGTCAGCGGCGAGGTGTGGGATCTTGCCGCGATCGATCCCACGATCCCCATGCACTTTCATGTTCAGTCTCTCGTTCGTGTTCGAGCCGGCAGCGAGAACGGCATCGGTGTGCTGGAGCAACTCGTCATCGGACCGCACCAGCCGACGGGGCTGTCTGGCCTTTTCGACCCAGCACCGTGAACCAGGCTCATCGAACGCTGTCCGCTCGGGGCCCTCGGCCCGTTTCGGTTCCAGGTGACCCGCGTAGCGTTTCGGGAATCGCCCGCAACCAACCTGCCAGCAGTGCGAGCACAACTACCATCTCGAAGAGGAGTGCCATGGCGGCGCGCGGAGGGAATGTCAGAGCACCGTAGAAGTCCACGATGGCCCGACCGCAAAGCACAACGAGAGCGGCCCACAGTACCGGCCGATGGGCACCGGGTTGTCGGGCCGAACACAAAAACACGATGCTCAAGCCGACTTCGGCGACGATCACGCTGGTCGCCGTCGTATCGAGGGGGGCTGGACAGGCCGGGGCGAACTCGGGGAGTCCGAAGCACCCGCCCCCCAAAACCCAAAGCACACGCAAGAGTCCACTCACCGCCAGGGCGTAAAGTACGAAGGCCATCATCGCCGGTTCGGTCGTTCCGGATAAACCCTTCGAGGGTCCACCCGCAAGGGCGACCGGGCCAATTCCACGTCGCCGCGAATGAATCCACCCGCCCGCCGTCTTTGCCGGTGTTTGTTCTCTCTTTCTTACGTTTGTCGCAGTTGCTAAGGAACCGGCCGTGTCGAACCAAACGTCATCCGCGACCAAAAGCCCTGCCATCGGTTCATGGCTGGTTTTGCTCGTCCTTCTGGGAACGGTCGTCGCGGTCGTCTGGTATGTCCGGAGCGCGCCGCCGGACCACAGGGAGCTGGTGAGCGAAGGCTCCGAGGGGGAGTTGGGGGGACCGGCTGGGTCTCGGGCCGAGCAACGCCTGCGTGAATTGAGGGCTGCTCACGAGGCGTCGCGGGGCGGCGTGAACCCAGGAGAGTCACAGCGGAGTGGTGCGGGCATCGATGGGGGGCAGTTCCAAGTTAGAAGCCAAGGTGCGGGTTCTGCGGGCGTTAAGGTGAAGCCAAAGCTGGGAGCGTCTGCGGCAGGGTCCGAATCTGCAGCTTCGGCAGACGCCGGGGGCTATGACGAACCCGATCCTGACGACATTCCCGCACTGAAAAAAATGGCACTGGAGGACCCCGACCCAGACCGACGCTTAGCGGCGGTCACCTTGCTCGGAGCTTCCGACGACCCACAAGCGATTCCAATCCTGGCCGAGGCACTCAAGGACCAAGACGAAGAAGTGCGGCTTGCCGCCATCCAGTCGCTTGCCGACATGACGGGAGACGTGCCGGTGGAAGTCCTCGGTAACGCTGCGTTGAACGACCCGTCGCCGGACAACCGTTACGAAGCCTTGGAGGCTCTCGCCGATTTGGCCGGGGGTGCTGCCCGCCCCTACCTCGAACGCGCGTTGCATGACCCGGACGAGGATGTCGCCTCGCTCGCGGAGAGCCTCCTGGAACTCGAAGGCGACAACGAGGAGACTCAAACTTCGCCGGGCACAGGCATGGCCGGCGAACCGCAGCCGTAAAGTTCGGGCCGCCTTCGCCCTTGGTGCCGCAGCTCGCCGCGCCAACTCATCGAGCCCGCAGGGTACCGGCCGAGCGCACCCCTTGACTGCTGACGGACTTCGGACTCACCGCAGGCACGACGCCGATCACGTTATCCTCGAACTGCACCACAATCTCGCCCAACTGTTCGCCTTTTGCGATTGGTGCCGTGACAACCGAGGGCACCTGAAAGAGCATCTGAAAACGCGGCTCACTTCCCTTTCGGCGAACGATTTTTAGGTCTCGTGCGGCAGTGGGAACGATCGAAGATTCCAACCCTCCATCCACGAGCACGCGCACGTTCAATGACTCGCCTTCGCGCACGATCGTCACCGGCTCGTATTCCGCCAGCGCCGAGCGCATGAGCTCGACCATTCGCGGCACCCCGTTGGCCAACTCCTCGACACCCAACTGCACCACCCCCAGCGCCATGCCCTCCCGCTCGCTGACCAAGACCCCCAAGCGCTGGTACGACTTTCGTTTTCCTCGAACATCTCGAAAACGGTCGTAAAACGCCCACACACCGACATCACTCGGGGGCAGGTGATTGTTGGCTAGCACAATGCGGCCTTGGTCGAACGGGAAGCCTCGCAAAGTGCCCCACTGCCTCACTTCTTCGTGTTCGCGCCATAAGCAAGCGACCAAACGGGAAACCTCGCGCGCGCTCGTCACGTTGTCGGCAGCGTCGGATGACAGCACACTCCAACGCGTGACCGTGAGCCCCAGCCGCCGCGTGCGCTCATTCAGCGCCTCCACGGCATTATCACGGGAGCCCCACATCGCTTCTGCCGCTGCTACGGCTGCTAAATCGCTTCGCGCCAGCAAAACGGCTTTCAAGAGATCTCCCAGAACATACGGTCTTCCCGCGGCTAACTTGAGAAGCTCGCCTGGTTTCCTTCCGAACTCTTCGATGGTCTGCGCATCCACGCTCACGGGAGCATCGAGGGGCAGCATTCCCAGTTTTGCCTGCTCCAGTGCGGACAAAACAACCAAAAGTTGATACGTGGCACCCGCGGGCTCAGGGCGATCCACTTGATCGCCAGACAGCACCGCACCGGTGCGCAAGTCCGCCACCGCCCAGCTTGCGGCCTCAGCCTGTCCCCGGGCCAGCAGAAAAACGGACGCAATCGCCACCACTCCCAGCCACAACCATCGAGCCAAGCGCATGGCCCGCGCTGCTATCACAATTCGCTGCTCTTGTCAGCGAAGACTGCGCTTGCGAGTCGCACTCGGCCGCTGGCGCTCGGGCTCGGATACTCGCTTGCGGAGTCGCTCGACCTGACTTTCCAACAGCGCGTCCGCACGTGCGAGCAAGCTCGGATCTCGGGCGTACTTTTCCACCATGTACGCTAAATCGCCCAGGTCGTGGAGAAGCAACTGCACCGCCTTTTCGCGCTCCGCGTCCCCACGTAGTTCGTGGATGAGTTCCAAAACGACGTCCTCGATCTCGGAACTTTCGATCTCCAACGCAATGGCAAAAGCACGCGCCAGGGTGACTCCGCGGTCCACCTCGCGATGAGCAGACCGAAGACACTCTCGTAAATGTTCCAGCCGTTCCGGATGTAAGTGGCCCTGCAAATTCAGGGGCCTGGCGCTCCGACCTCGCAACAAACCCGCCACGAGAGCCAGAGCGCCAAAGTGCCGCGACTCGTGTTGCGCCATGTCGAACCAAAACGATCGCAACTCCTCCGGCCGCGAGAACATGCTTTCGAATTTGCAGTAAAGCTCCATCGTTTGTCGCTCGAGCTCCATCGCTTCCCGAATCAATGCCTCCAGCTCTTGTTGCCGCTGCAAGTCCAATCGCCGCGAAGCCATACGAGAGTCGCCTACCACGGTCCGGCCGCCAACGCTAGGCAAGGGCAAGAAGCGGACGAGCCCTGACACCGGCGGCCCCTTGCGTTGGAAATCGATGCGTGTTTGCATTGCGCCGCCGCACGGAATCGTTCCGCACAGCAATGTGCCAGGAGGGTTCTCCATGAAGCTAAGCGAGCGGACCTGCACGCCCACCGGGCCAAACACTCCGAAATTGCCCCCCGAAGAATGGCGCCGCCTGCTCGAAGAGTTGCCGGGTTGGCACGTGGTGGACGACCACCACTTGTATAAACGGTATTCTTTCCCCGATTTCGCCTCGGCTCTTGCCGCCGTGCAACAGGTTGGTGCTGTAGCCGAGGCACAGGGGCATCACCCGGACATCACGCTTCGTTGGGGCGAAGTGGAGCTGAGGATCTGGACTCACGTGGTGGGCGGACTCACCGAAAACGACTTCATCCTCGCAGCCAAGTGCGACGAGGTTCTCACCCGATCCTGAGAGGCTCGTTGCACTCGGGTGGACGATCTCCCGTCCCTCGCCGCGAGTCGTTCGAGCACGTGCGGGCCGACGTACCCCTATCCCAGTCCCCCACCGAAGCCGTCGCAGCGGCTTGGCAACCCGGCCACTACCCACTGATGCGAAACCCGATGAGCGGGCAGCCAGGCGCGGCCCAGCAACAGCGAGAAGCAACTCGCGGAACCTGTTCTCTCAGTGCGCAACGTTAATTAAGTGGGAAATCGTGAACACCTCTTCGACGTTTCCGGGAGCATAGGGTGAGCGTGCCTTCGGCCCCTGATTGAAGTACCATGTGTTGGGATCGGGCGAAGCCGGCCCGGGAATCATGATCACGGTCGCATGGTTCATTTGGGTGTCAATCATCGTGGCCGAGGTGAAGCCCATCTCGTCTTCGTATACGAGATCCGACCCGGGTGCTTGTTTGCGGAAGGAGAAGTATTCAATCCACACTTTCCAAAGCTCGCCACGCTTGTCGTAGATATCGGATGCAAGCACCACCCAGGCTTCGGCATCGATGTATAAAACCCTTTTGCCGTAAGCATATTGGGGTAAACGGGTGACCCCTTCAATCACATAAACCTTGCGCTTCTCCCAGTTGTCGCAAAACGCGAAATCTGCACCTCCCTCACAGCGCTGCGGCCGGAAGTGCTCGCGGTGGACGACCCCTAGCATTTCCTTCACACCGAGTAGCTTCCAGTCACTCCAAGCAATGTGCCCACTGTAGCCCCAGAAGGAGTCCTGGTCTGCGTCTTGACCGAAGAGGGCGTCGCTGCGCTGGGCGGTCGACATACGCCGAACGCGCCGCACGGCTGGTACGTAGAGCCAACTGTCATCCTGCTTCGAGGCGTCGATGTACCGGAAGTACAGCGCACCCACACCCTTCATGTCGTAGGGCGCAACGACAGGAGCCAGCAACTCTTTGTAGCGAACCCCGTCGGGATTCGGCATTTCCGGTTTCGGATCCACGAACAAACGGCCATTGTAATAGAGTCGGCGCATGTCGCCGATGGTAAACTCGCGGTCGGGCACCATCGGAGCGGTATACGTCAAAGGGCCGCTCGGCACCTGGAAATCGCGCATGAGCACGTCATCGGTAATCAAAGGCTTGTATTGGTAGTTCCACATAATTTTGATGGCGGCGTCGGGGTCGTTCACATCGATGTTCGGGAACGGCATACCGGCAACGTAGTTCTCTAAGCGATTCCGATCTGGGGCCAGCCGCACCTGGCCGGAGTACTTTTCCGTGGCCTCACGATAACGCCGCGGCCATTCGACCTTGCGGGGCTCGACGATGCGCAGCTTCATGCCATGCTCCACGCACCACCGAATCCCGGGCCCGATGAGGTCCCCCGCCTTGGCGAGGTTTTCTTTCGTGATCACATCGCCCGGTTGCACGTCCGCCAACACCGCAGTGGCGAACAGTACCAGAACACCAACGAACGCGGATCGCATGAGTTCCTCCTGTGGCTATTTCAAAATTGAAAGGTCAGTTTCACACCGGTTTCCGTGCGCCCGCGATTGAGACCGGCAACACCCCACGACTCGAAAACCGGCCGCTCGGTGGTGTTAATGAAGAATCGCTGGGACAAGCTCAAAATGGCGTTGTTGGTGATGAAGTAGTCGAGGAGCAGCATGACTTCTTGGTTGTAGCTATTCACAGGATCCAACAGGTAAACGAGGAACGGCACGATCTTGCCGCCCTTGTAGAAAGTCGTCGCCGTGAGGGTCATGAGCAGCTCCCAGTCACGTACCTTGTCAATGTACGCAAGCTGCCCAGGGGTGCCGCTGGTCGCGACCCCACTGGTGGAGAACTGGCCACGGAAGCCCTTCCCCTGACCGCTGCGGGCACAGGGTGGGCGTTCGTTCGGGTCACGGCAGGCAATCTCCGGATTGTCGAGCAGGTAGTGCCAGAAAAACTGCCCCAGGATCAAAAAGGTCGCCTTCCGGTTCAACGGGCGAATCCAAGTGGGCCGATCAAAACCAATCATGCCCTTCCACATATCGCGCTTACTGACACCGTAAACGTCGTTAGCCAGAATCGCGAACGGGGAGGCGAGGTTGAAACTCTTGGAGGCGTCCAGAAAAGGAACACCAAACTCGTAAATGGTCTCGATACGGTACACCGTCTGCGTGTACTGGTCTTCTGCGTAGTTTGCAGAAACACCAACAGCGTGGACGTATGGGGCGATAAACTCGATCGGAGCTTCCCCGCGCAGCACGGCGGCGCGAGCTTCGCGGGGATCTAAAACGCCGCGGAACGACGCGGTATTGGTTCCGTCATCACCCGGCCAACGCTGATAAAAATAGTTGAGCGTGAACTGAACGCCTTCGGGTAGTACGGGAGTGTCCGCTCCGGTCACAGCACTAAAGCGTACTCCGACCTGGCTGTTGTCTTGCGGATCCCGCACGTAATCCCCTTGCTGAAACAATCGCGTGCCCCGATAGAGTTTGGTGATCGGCTGCCGGTAAAACTGGCTGAGAATTTGGAACAACCCGCGGCCCCCGGCGGGAGGGGTTCGCGGATCCGTCAGCGGATTCACGATCGGTGCGCTCCATGGCCGAGGTAGAAAGGCCTTCTTCGCCGGATACCAGTCGCCCGGGTTCCAGTAGAACTCAACGAACGCGTTGTTGAGTGGGCCGAGGCGATCTATGTCCCACAACCCCTTGATGATCCAGAGAGGAATCCGCAGCTCGTCCCACGTCTCTTGTTGCAAGTGCCAGGACAAATCGAGCGGGTTCACCCGATCGAGCATGCGGAAATTGTCGGTTTCCCCCCAGACAATTTGCTGCCGTCCCAAGCGAAAGCTCAGCGGTAAATGCTTGAGCTTCAAATCGAGGTAAGCTTCGCGCAGCCGGTTTTCGAACCGCAAGCCGTCGCGCGAGCGACGAGTAAGATCGCTCAGGCGTAAACCGATCGGCAATCCATAGATGTCCGTCTGCTCGAAGCCCGGGGTCAGGTCGTAAACGCTATCGTAAACCCCACGATAAAGGAGAAACAACTTGGCTCGTTCTACCCCAGGAATTTCCAGGAGATTGCCGAGTCCGCCCCGATCGAGAAGGTCATAGTCTACCCGG
The DNA here is from genome assembly GCA_026004215.1 of Candidatus Binatia bacterium. GTDB lineage: Bacteria > Desulfobacterota > Binatia > HRBIN30 > HRBIN30 > HRBIN30. The sequence continues at coordinate 498,493 of BPIR01000003.1, read as the reverse complement.
AGCTTGAAGGTGTTCCGCTGCTGTACGAGACCCCACGTTTCTATGTCCGGCGAGCGGAACAACTGCTGGGCACTAAGATTGCCGCTAATTTCCAAGGGCCCGTACCGAGGCAGTGCAACCGCGTGACTTGCCCAAAGCAAGACGCTGCATAGCGCCACATGTCGACCTGCGGATCCCATGTGCCACCTCCGCCACCCTCCTCGATGCACCAATCATGCCTCGGCCTCGACCGTACTACACCTCGAATGATCTGGGCGGGGGTTTCATCATCTGCGGCTCGCTGACGCTTGTGCCTTCCATGCCTGCGAAACATCCACTGCAGCTTTCACCCTTGCACGGAAAGCCGCGCCTTGATTAACCGGCTGGCCGTTATGGACGGTACCGTGACTGGCGGATCCGTGATTGCTCGCATGCTGCGCGCAGAAGGTGTCGAAATGTTTTTCGGCATCGTGGACGGGACCTACACCCAACTCTTCGCGCAATGCGTGGAGCTAGGAATGCGAATGTACTCTCCCCGCCACGAAGCCGTGGCCGCCCACATGGCCGGCGCTTACGCCCGGCTCACAGGACGGCTTGGCGTGTGCATTGCCAGCAATGGGCCGGGGGTGGCCAACATGCTTGCGGGCGTGGCTGTGGAAAATGCGGAAGGCAATCGAGTGCTCTTGTTAACGAGCTCCCGGCGTACGGGCCTATCGTACCCGGACCGCGGCGGAACATATCAGTGTTTCGACCATGTGGCCGTCATCCGTGGAATGTCGAAATGGTCGCAAACCGTTCCATCGGCCGATCGTCTGCCGGAGCTGCTGCGCGAAGCTCTGCGGCAAAGCTTTTCGGGCCGGGCCGGGGTGGTGCATCTCGACGTCCCGGAAAACATCATCAATGGATTGTGCCCAGACTTTCCCACATGGCCACCGTCGGCGTATCGGCCTGAACTTCCTGTGGAACCCCAACCCGACGCACTCGACACTGCAGCCAACTGGCTCCGGGAGTCACGCTTACCTTTGATCCACGCTGGGGCCGGCGTGATCTACGCGCGCGCATGGCACGAATTGGAAGAGCTGATGTCGGTCTTGGGTGCACCTTTGACAACCTCGTGGAGTGCCCGCGGCGTGATCTCGGAGGAAAACGAACTTGTGTGGCCCATGGTGCACATCGAGCCGTGCACCGAAGTCCGCAATGCCGCCGACGTGGTGTTGTGCATTGGCTCGGAAGTGGGCGAGACGGATTGGTGGGGCAAGCCTCCGTACTGGGCACCGCGCAGCCGGCAGAAATGGATCCAAATCGATATAGATCCCAACCGCATCGGCCGAACCCGTCCGATCGACCTCGGTATTGTCGGCGATGCCCGTCGAGCTCTCATCGGACTTCTCGAGCGCCTGCGCTCCCAGGTACCCCGTTCGATCCTCGAGCAACGGATCGCCACCGTAAAACGGTTGGCGCAGCGCAAAGCCGAAGAGAGGGCCCAGTTGGATCAAGCACTCCAAAACCGGAGCGCACCCATGGTCACTGCTCACGTTCCCGTTGCCTGCCAGAAGGTCCTGGGCCCTGAGGCCATCGCTGTGTTCGACGGGGGCAACACGGCGGTTTGGGCACATTTCTACACCATCGCGCGGCGACCCAATAGCCTCTTGAGCACAGCACACTTCGGGCACTTAGGTGCAGGAGTGGGTCAGGCACTCGGCGCCGCCTTGGCCGCGCCCGAGCGGCCCGTCTACTGCATCATTGGGGACGGCGCGATGGGTTACAATGTCCAGGAAATCGAAACGGCAGTGCGTTATGGGCTCCGGCCCATCTATCTCGTGTGCAGCGATCGGCAATGGGGCATGGTGAAAATCAATCAAATGCTCGCTCTTCAGCCGTTTCGCGATCAGCTCCGGAACGCACTCGGTCCAGACGGATCGCGCACAATCGAAACGGATTTTGGTGAAACCGACTGGGCCGCTGTGGCCCAAGCCATGGGCGCACATGGCGAGCGAGTCTCGCACCCTGCGGAACTGGAGGGTGCGCTCGAGCGAGCCGTCGCAAGTGGGCGTTGCGCAGTGATCCACGTGGACGTCGATCCTGTAGCCCACCTCTTCGCCCCGGGACTACAGGCTTTTAAGGAAATGCACCAAGAGCCTGCCGGTACGTACGACGCTTAGTGCCGCCGAAATCCACATGAGCACCCCAGATATTCTTTCGCGGCGCGTCTTGGTCACGGGGGCCGCCGGTTACATCGGACGCCAGCTTGTCCGCAGGCTTGTGGACGAACCGGCTGTCGAACACATCGTTGCCACGGACGTTCGCCCGCTCTCGGGAGTACAGCATCCCAAGCTGGTGGTGGACACACGCGATATCCGTGACGCCTCCTTGGGGGAGCTCATGGCCTCGCACCACATTGACTCCGTTGTACACCTGGCCTCGGTGGTGACCCCTCCTCCGGGAATGCCCCGCAGTGAGATTTACTCCATCGACGTCGGTGGCACGCAAAATGTGTTGCAAGGGTGCCTCCGTGCCAAAGTGCGGCGGCTGGTCGTGAGTAGTAGCGGCGCTGCATACGGTTACCATCCTGACAATCCAGACTGGATCGAGGAAACGGCACCGCTGCGAGGAAACGACTCTTTTGCTTACTCGCAGCACAAGCGGATTATCGAAGAAATCCTCGCCTCCTACAGGGAACAGCATCCGGAGTTGGTCCAGATCGTTTTTCGTTTTTGCACAATTCTCGGCCGGGAAGTGAGCAACCAAATCTCGCGGCTGTTCGAAGGTCGGTTTGTACTCGGGGTGCGGGGCTCGGCCACGCCGTTCGTCTTTATTTGGGACGAAGACGTCATCGAAGTTTTGCGCCTCGCCTTGTGGCGCGACACTTCGGGTACGTACAACGTGGCGGGCGATGGCGCACTGACCCTCGAAGAAATCGCGCGCCGCGTCGGCAAGCCCTATATTGCTCTGCCCCGTTGGTTCTTGCAGGCCAGCCTCCTTCTGTTGCGCTCGCTCCGGCTGTCCGAGTACGGGCCCGAGCAAGTGGACTTCCTGGCTTACCGGCCTGTTCTCTCCAACCGGCGCCTGAAGGAAGAGTTTGGCTACACGCCCCGTTTTTCCTCTGCCGAGGCATTCGACAAATACTGGGCCTTGCGCCGCAAACATCTCCGCTGATGGCTCGGGGACGCGGCGCTGTTCGTTCATTCGAACGACGAGCCGCCAGCAATGTGCTGGAGGACATCCACTAAAACCGCGCTGAGCCGCCAGGCCGTAGGCAGATGCAAGAACTCGTTGGGGCCGTGAGCGTTGGAGTGAGGGCCCAAAACCCCGGTGACGAGAAACTGGGCGGCGGGAAACATTCGCCCTAGTATCGCCATGAACGGAATCGTGCCTCCCTCACCCATGAAACAAGGCGGTAAACCGAAGTAACGTTCTGAAGCTTGACGAACGCAACGACTGAGCCGCTCGTTCCATGGTGGCGCGCTCCAGCCCGTGGCTGCTTCCAGGAAGTCGAACCGCACGTGCGCGCCGTATGGAGGGCTGTCCTCCAGCGCAGCCTTTAGGTGTTGGGCTGCCACCTCGCCATCCACACCCGGTGGAAGGCGAAACGAGAGTTTTAATTGCGTAACTGGACGCAGCACATTCCCCGCAGATCCTGGTGCAGGCAACCCAGCCGCTCCGGTCACCTCCAACTGAGGACGCCACGTTCGATTGAGCAGAAGTTCCGCCAAATCTTCCCGAACCGGCTGCACCCCAGGCAGGAATGGAATGCCTTCCAAAAATTTCGGCCCCAGGACCGCCGCCATCTGCTCCGCTTCGGCGCGGCGCTCGTCGGGGATCGGGGCCCAAAGTTCCCGCAGAAGAATGTCTCCAGAGCGTTCGTCCTCGACCCGCGATAGGAGAGTGCGGGCGATTCGAAAGGACGAAGGGACCACGCCGCTTGCGGCACCGGAATGAATGCCATGTTCCAGCACCGCGACGCTCAACACACCATTCACGAGGCCGCGCAGCGACACGGTTACCCAAAGCCGCTCGTAGTCCCCACAACCCGAATCGAGGGCCACCACCAAGTCGGGAACGCCGATGCGGTCGTGCAGCAGTTCGAGATATGCGGGCAAGTCGCCGCTGCCGCTTTCCTCGCACGCCTCGATCATCACCACACAACGCGGCCGCGGCAGCCGATGCGCGGCCATGTACTCTAGAGCTGCGGCAACCGCAAACGCAGCGTAACCGTCGTCTGCACTGCCTCGCCCGTACAAGCGTTCTCCACGAATGACCGGACGGAAGGGGTCCAGCCCAGCTTCCCATCCCTCGAACGGTGGCTGCTTGTCCACATGCCCGTACAAAAGTACGGTGCCTTCGGCGTCGCCGGGAGCTTCGATCAAGAGCAGAGGCGTGCGACCCGGTAGTCGCACAACCTCGACAACGACTCCGGTTAGGGCACGCTGCCGAACCCAATTTGCCACCAGATCCACAGCTTGATCGAGTAAGCCGTTTCGCTGCCACTCTGGGTCGAAAGCCGGTGACTGGTTCGGGATCCGAATATAGTCGCACAGAGTCGGCAAAATGGCGTCCTGCCAGAATTCCTGCATCCATTTCGCGACGTCGGATGTTTCCGCGAGAACCATGAGCGCCTTGCCTAACGCACTAGGGACCTTTGGGAAACCCTGCCTTCTCCGCCCTGATGCGTTCGTGTACAAGCGTCATTCATGCCCTTCAACCGACGGAGTTTTTTACGTTTGTGCGCCACCCTTGCCCTTGGCGCTTGTTCGCCTGGCCCGCACGACTACAGCGAAGAGGACCGCGAAAGACTGCGCCAGCAGGAAGCGAACGAATTGCTCCGTTCCGGCAGTGGCCCGTTCGGTCCCTTGGTCTTCGAGGGCTACCGCGATCTCGCGCGCTTGGACTATTTCAAACTCACAAAAGACGGGCGATTGGCCATCACGATCGACCTGCCACCGGTAGTGGATTTCCATACTCACCTGGGTTGGTCCTACTTTCTGGCCCCACAGGTGGATTTGTTACGCCGCGCAGAACGAACCCAGTATCTCATGGATTGCGATGCGCAGGTGCCGCCTTGTGAGCTCGACTTGGACGTGTACGTGAACAGTAATTTCACCGACGCGATGCGGAGCACACTGCGCTGGGAAACTTTGCGAAGCCTGGTCCTCGGCAGCCCGGCCGCAGCGACGCACACCATCCCGAATCTCCTGGCAGAGATGGAGGCCTTGGCCATTCGCTATGCGGCAGTTCTTCCCATTGCCGTCCGCCTACCCTTCAGCGCGGATCCCACCATTCATCAACTCGAAGCCATTAGCCGGGCCCAGGTAGGCGAGCGTTTGCTTCCTTTTGCTTCTGTGCATCCGAATGACCCGAAGGCGGTGGCAAAATTGCGCGACTACGCTCACCGAGGCGTGCACGGCGTGAAACTTCATCCCGAGATGCAACGTTTTTACCCCGACTCCGACGAAGCCATGGCCGTATATGCCGAGTGCGAGAAGCTCGACCTGCCCGTGATTTTCCACGCCGGGCGGTCCGGCATCGAGCCCGAATTCATGCGCCCCTACGCGCTCATCCGCCGACTGGTGCGAGGCGTTCAGCAGTTTCCAGGGGTCCGGTTTGTCTTCGGGCACGCTGGCGCTCGCGATAGCGAAGAAGCCGCAATGGTCGCACGCGAGCATGACAACGTTTGGCTCGAATTGTCGAGCCAGGGAGTGACCCGCATTTACGAATTGCACCGCGACTTGGGGAGCACAAAGCTCGTGTATGGAAGCGATTGGCCGTTCTACCCGCAGGCCGTTGCACTCGCAAAGGTGCTGCTGGTCACCGAACACAACGAACCGGCCCGAGAGCGAATTCTGGCAACCAACGCGTCGCAGCTTTTGAAACTGGGAGGCGATCGGCCCACGAAACACTCTCCCAGCGGCGCTTCCGAACCAGGAGTGTCGCATACCGATCACAGGGGCTCGGCACAGTGAAGCACGGTTCGGACCCTGAACTCACAGGGGTTGTGCAGTCGAGCTCGAGACCTGCGTACCTCTGCAAACGGCACGGTGCTGGCTTAGCCACGCTGCATGCTTCGTAAGCCGCCCTGGCCGAAGATTGCACAACTAGCTCCGAGCCTTGCCGTCAGCATCTTCGTGGTCGCGCTACTGTTTGTCGGCGCTGAGGGCGTCTTGGCTCCGGCGATTTCGATCGGTTGCCTCGCTTTCGCGTTCGCAATTACCGCTGCCACCCGCTCCGGTAGACGAAAGGAAATCGGTGCAGGGCCCACCACGATTCCTAAGGCAGCCTCGAATACAACGTTCGCGGACGATATCGCGACCCTGAGCCACGATTTACGGGCGCCCCTGGCCAATGTCATTGGTCTCCTCGAACTTGCGCAAGAAGCACCGGCGCCGCGCGATCGGGCCGCGCTGATCGAGCGGGCCCTGACGAATGCACGCCGTCTGCTCGACCTCCTCGTCGCGATCCTCGATGAGGCACAACCGACATCCCGTCGCATCGAACCTTGCGAACTCTCCCTCGAACGTGTCGTCCGCGAGGCGGTGGAAACGGTCGGCCCGGCGGCCGAACGCAAGCGGCTGTGCATCGAGGTTCGAGCGGATGCCCACTTGCCCCCAGTGAGGAGCCATCCCGCGCGACTTACGCGGGTGCTGACGAATCTCTTGGACAACGCGGTGAAATATACGGGCCGGGGTGGAACCGTGCGAATCACAATCACGTCCGCCGGCTCCTTTGCGCACGTGAACGTGGCGGACGCTGGCCCGGGACTCGCGGCGGGGCAGCTTTCCCAATTGTTCCGCCGGTTCCAACGCGGGCCACGAAGTCGCGGTGCCGCCGGTTACGGTCTCGGCCTCTTTATCGCACAACAGCTCGTAAGGAGCCTCAACGGGCGCCTCGAAGCACGAAGCGAACACGGGAGGGGGTGCAGCTTTACTGTGATCTTGCCACTCGAACCCGTGCAGGAATACGGTCCGATTCCTCGTTCACGCTGACGGGTATTCACGCTCCCGGCCAAATCACAACAACGGCCCGGGCCCTCGTTAGAGCGCGCCTTGCGGTTTTTATCCCGAACGATCCTTTAGGCCTTGTATCGTTCCAGAAGCTGGCGCGCGATCACTAAGCGCTGGATTTCGTTTGTGCCTTCGCCGATGATCATCAAAGGGGCATCACGGAAGTAGCGTTCCACCGGGAACTCGGCCGTGTAACCGTACCCGCCGAGGACGCGCATCGCCTCTATGGCAACCTCGAGGCAGGTTTCCGATGCAAAAAGCTTTGCCATTCCTGCCTCGACGTCCGCGCGCTCTCCGCGATTCTTCTTCTCTGCGGCATGATACGTCAGTAACCGTGCCGCTTGAATCTTCGTTGCCATATCGGCGAGCTTCAGTTGGATTGCCTGGTGCTGCGCAATCGGCTTACCGAACGTCTCGCGCTGCTGCGCATAGCGGATGGCTTGCTCGAACGCCGCGGTAGCCACTCCCACAGCTCGCGCGGCAATATTCACGCGGCCCACTTCCAAGCCGCTCATCACCTGCACGAACCCGCGCCCCTCCACTCCCCCGAGAAGGTTCGCCGCGGGGACTTCGTAATCCTCGAAATGCACCTCGCAGGTCTCGATTCCCTTGTAGCCGAGCTTTTCGATATCCCGACTGACCGTCAAACCCGCCCCCTTTTCGCCCAAAAACAAGCTCATCCCCTTGTAGGGCGGATCGGCTTTCGGATCTGTCTTCGCCACAATCGCATAAATCGTTGCCGTGCGAGCGTTCGTGATAAACATCTTGCTGCCGTTCAAAACGTAAACGTCGCCGCGGCGGACTGCGGTAGTGCGAATACGTTGCACGTCGCTTCCAGCGTGCGGCTCCGTGAGGCACAGGGCGCCGCGATGCTCTCCCCGAGCCATCGCCGGCAGGTACCGTTCCTTTTGATCGGGCGTGCCGTGCTCCCGCAACAAGTACGCCACCATCAAGTGGGTGTTCAGTACCCCACTTAAACTCATCCACCCTCGCGACAGCTCCTCCACGATGCGCGCGTAAGTCAGCACGTCCAGACCCAGACCGCCGAATTCCGCGGGAATGGTGGCACCAAACAAGCCCAACTGCTTCATCTGCGCTACGAGCGCATGCGGGTATTCGTTGCGGTGTTCGAGCTCGCTCGCCACCGGCATCACTTCGCGCTCCACGAAGCGCCGCACAGCCGCCACAATTTCTTCGTGCAGACCGTTACTTTTCTCCCCTTGCATCATGATTCGCACACTGTCGCGAGCCGGCATTTAAGGCAAGGGGACTAAGCGGAGTTCTGGGCGTTTCGGTCGGGGTTGGCACCAGCGTCCCCGCGCCGCCGCAATCCCGCTGTTTCCAGCGCCCGCCCGTAGCCGCACTGTTCCGCTGTACGTTGTCGCCATCGCTCGCATTTCCGCATCGCCCGGGCTGCACTCGCCTTCTCGCGGCTCGTGCCAAAACCCTCTGGCCATGCGCTCTCCGTGCGCCGGCGTGCCACCGCAGTTCTTCCTTGCGCCCTCGGAAACACGCTGGTAACTCACCCGCACCGCTCATGAGCAAGCGCCTCATCCCGCTGCTTTGGTTGCTCTGGAGCTCGGCGATCCTTGCCACTCCGACCCCAATCGCACTGCCCACGACCGAGCTCTATCCGACCACACAGGACCATTTGACCCAACGCGAACGCCCCCGCACGGCGACCACAACGTACTGGCAGGTGAAATTCATCTTGCGTGCGCCCGACCTGCCTCCCGAAAGTAACGTTCGCGTACTCATGCCTATTTCGGACACCCATCAGGAAATCCGGGAGCGCCACATCCGTGCGCCAGGATTTCGCTTTGGAGAAGAACCTACGAGCCCCAACCTAGTGGGTGTCTGGACGCGCAGTAACGAACCAGGGGCCGGCGAGATCGAGGTGGAATACGAGTTCGCTGTGACGGACCGGATTCAAGACGTTCCGGCGCAGCCCAGCACGGGCGGGGAGCCGAGCGACAAAGACGTGCAGCGCTGGATGCAGGCCTCCCCCCTGATCCAAAGCAAGGATCCTGTCCTCCGGCAGCGGGCCCGGGAAGTAGCGGGCGGAGCGCACACCCCAGAACGGGTGCTTTGGAACCTCTACCAATTCACTTCCACCGCAGTGGGCACAGCGCCGTCGGCGAGCCGCGAGGATGCCCTCATGGTTCTACAACGCGGCAGAGGCAGCGTAACGGGTAAGGCTCGTCTTTTGACAGCGCTCCTACAAGCCAGCGGCATCCCCGCCCGGATTGTCGGGGGTCTCAGCCTCGACGACGCCGCGAAAAAGCGCGCAACGATTGCGTGGGTCGAGGCTTTCATTGGCGGCACTTGGATTCCCTTAGATCCCAGTGGTGGCCACTACGGTTGGCTCCCGAATCGCTACCTCGCTTTGTACCGAGGAGACTTGCCGCTGATCGTGCACCCGGCTGGAGCCAATGTGGATTACGAATTCGTGGTCCGACGTGTTCGTAAGACGGAAAACCCGGGAAAGACATCCAACCCGGAACGCATCACGGCACCGTTGCAGCCAATCGCCCGCCTGGCTTCGGCGTACGTGGAACAACCGCTGGCCACGGTGGTGGTCTTTACCGACCAAAACCTACCGGCAACGACAACCGAGCGCATCTTCCGAGAAGCCACCGAAGCGCAAATTGATTTGATCATACTCACCGTACCACCCGCACCGCGGTATTTTCGCCAGCAGTACTTGCAACGCCTGATCGCCAACAACTTGAGCCTCGTCCAGCATGCGCACGTGCTGGTCTTGCACACCAGCGACGACTCGGGGCTGTACGGTGCCCTCGTGCTCGGCGAAGCAAACTTGAAAATGGGGGACGCTCGACTTTTGATCGCTGGCCGGTTTCCCAAAACCGTCGGGACGACGCTGGGCTCCGTGCTGTTCACGCTGCTGGATGCCGGAGAGGTGGTTTTGTTTCCCGAACCGCCAAAGTTGGCCGCGATTTGGGCCCTCGTGCGTGCGAATGTTCTGGACGGCACACCCATCGAGGAAGAATCCAGGAAGTGGGCAGTGAAGCCGGCGGTGGTCAACTTCCTCGCTTACCAGCAGCTCGGCACGTGGCGCAAAGCAGTTGTGAGCGCCTGGGCACGTGCCGTGACTGCGCAGGTGCCGTTACAAGCGTTGACCTTTATCCTCGTCCTTCCTCTCATTGCAGCCCTGGTCGTGGTCATCCGCATTGTCGTCGGCATCGAAACTTTCGGAACCTTTGCACCGGTGATTGTTTCGCTCGCCTTCCTCACGACCGGGCTCAAATGGGGCCTCGTGATCTTCACAGCCATCGTGGGTACCGGCAGTCTCGTGCGTGCGGCTTTGCAAAAAGTGCGGCTGCAACTGGTGGCGCGTTTGGCCATTCTGATCACGGTCGTCGCAGGCATCATGGCGGGCCTGGCCGTCCTAGGGGCTTCCTTTGGCATCGGAGCGTTACTGAACGTCAGCATCTTTCCGATGGTCATCATGTCGAACATGATCGAACACTTCGCGGCCTCGCGCGCGCAATTCGGTACGCGCGAGGCCGTGCGGCTTACCGCCAATACGTTAGGTCTTGCAGCGCTTTGCTACGCTGCGGTGGAGTGGGGCGGACTGCAATCCCTGTTGCTGAGTTTTCCTGAGCTATTGGTGGCTGCGATTGCGGTGGACGTGTTACTCGGCAAATGGCGCGGGTTGCGAATTCTCGAGTACAAGCGTTTTTGGTCGCTCGCTGAGCGGCAACAGCCATGGCCGTAACGTTCTGGGATCGCCTCCGAACGCTGCGCCGGGACGTTCTCGGGCTCAATCGGCGCAACCACGAGCTCGGGATTGCCTTCAATCCGCCCCATCTGGTCGCGTTAGTGGACAACAAGGTTGCCACCAAGGACGCGCTGGCGTCGGCACGCGTGCCGACACCGCGAACATTTGCCACCTTTCGCACGCAAGCGTCGTTAAGCGCATTGACGGAGGTTTTACGAGAATCCGACAATTTCGTCGTCAAGCCGGCTCGTGGAGCCGGGGGCGAGGGGATTGTCGTCATCGTCAGCCGCCGAGGAGACCAGTTCGTCAAGGCCAGCGGTGAACTGCTGTCTTGGCCCGAGCTGCACAATCACGCCTGCGAGATCTTGGCAGGTGCTTACGCACTCAGCGAGACTTATGACGAAGTCCTCGTGGAAGAACGCCTAGACATGCACCCCGGATTGAGCCGCTTTGCCTTCAAAGGCATTCCGGACGTCCGGGTTTTACTGGCTTTCGGCGTTCCCATTTTGGCCATGATGCGGCTGCCCACGCGCCAGTCGGATGGGCGCGCCAATCTCCACCTGGGTGGAATCGGGGTTGGCTTAGATCTGCTGCGTGGGACCGCCACCCACGCCGTATGGAAGGAACGACCTGCACGTTTCCATCCCGACACGGATGCCCCATTGGCTGAACTCGCAGTTCCTTTTTGGGACCGACTGCTCGCAGTCGCCGCCGCTTGTTTCGACTGTGTACCGCTCGGCTACCTCGGGGTCGATTTGGTCGTGGACCCGCATCGGGGGCCGTGCGTGCTCGAGCTGAATGCCCGTCCCGGCCTGGGTATCCAGCTAGCCAACCACGTGGGCCTTCGCCCGCTGCTGCAGGAGGTGCTGCTGCGGTCGGGAACGAGGAAGTTACCTGCAGACGACCGCGTCGCACTCGGGTTGGAGATTTATCGCAAGCACGTTCGCCCCGAGGACTCCGCTTGACACCTCGTCCGAACAATCGTTAACTGCCCGCCGCATGGCGGGCGCGCGACCACCGTGGAAGCCGAAATCGTTGTTGCTTCCCACTGCGACGTCTTTTTTACGGCTGCAGGCTCAACGCCTGGGCGATGAGCGGGGCATCGTGTACGAGGACCGCCTCTGGCCTTATTCTGCCATCGCGGATTTAGCCGAAGAACTTGCCGCTTTTTTACGGGCTGCCGGTTGCGCGGACCATGCGCGGGTTGCTTTCCGGGTCGCCAACAGCCCGCTGGCGGTAGCGTGCCATTACGCTGCTTGGACACTCGGAGGTGTGGCCGTTCCCATTGGAATCCGCACCACTCCCGAAGAAATGCGCGAGGCGCTCGAACGCACCATGGCCCAAGCGCTGGTTCTCGATGACGTCTCGGTGGCCGCGTTGGAATCCGTTTGGCGAGAGCTCGAGGCACCCGTCGTTGCGGCCGGCAGTGTACCGGGCGCCGCCGTTCGCATCATGCACCGCTCTCGCGCCAGCGGAAGCCGAGGCTCCCAAGGGTCTCGCCAAGCTCCCGCAGCCGTGCTTGCCAGCACCTCGGGTACGACGGGCACGCCCAAAACCGTCATGCTGAGCCACGCCAATTTGTTTTGGTCCGCGCTCGCGTGTTCGAGCGCGCGGGGCGATAACGGCACGGAAATCGGCGCTGCGATCAGTTTGCTCAGCCACACCCCAGTTTTTGTTTCCCATGTGCTGTGCCGCATTTTGTTCGGGGCCACCGTCGTGATGTTTCCGCGATTCGATCTAGAAGAAATCCTGTGGGCCGCGGCCCGCTACGGCATCACGGACTTGACGTTGATCGGCGGGATGGTTGCCGACGTGGTCGCCCGCGGCCGAGTTCCAGCGCCGGTGGAAGAACGCGTCCGAAAAGTTTCGGTCGGAGGCGCCTTCACGCCGATGGACGCGAAGAGCTCTTTAAGGGAAATTTTCCCGCGTGCAGAAATCATCGAGGCTTACGGGCAGTCCGAAGCCACAGATGGCGTCACAATGGCTCGCGGGGGCGAAGTCTTCGATCGTCCCGGCACGATTGGCCGCCAAAACCCGCACGTCATCGTGAGAATCCGTAAGAGCGACGGCAGTTGGGCTGCACCGGGGGAAGAAGGGGAGATCGTCATCGGTGGCCCGACCGTCATGCTCGGTTACTGGCGCAATAGGCGGGCGACCCATCAAGTTTTGCGCGACGGCTGGCTCCACAGTGGCGACCTCGGGCGGGGCGACGAAGACGGGTTCTTCTACATCACGGGGCGGATCAAGAACCTCATCATTACCGGCGGTGAGAATGTATCTCCGGTGGAGGTGGAGACAGTTCTGCGGCGCCACCCGGCAGTCGCGGAGGTTGCGGTAATTGGGACGCCCCATCCCAAATGGGGCGAGCAAGTCACGGCCGTGATCGTGCCTCGGCCTGGAGCGACCCCAAGCGCCGAAGACATTGCCGAATTTGCCGGGCGTCATCTGGCCGGGTTCAAAAAGCCACGGCGCGTTGAATTTGTGGCGTCTCTGCCGCGCAACGCGGCCAACAAGGTGGATTTGGCAACTCTCAAGTCCTGGTTCGTCTCTCCAGGCACGGCAGCAACACTGACCAAAGGAGGTTGAAACGATGTCGGAAAACATGGGCCCTCTCAGAGGTATTCGCGTGATTGATTTCAGCCATCAAGCTGCAGGACCATGGTGCACGACGTTGTTGGGCGACATGGGTGCGGACGTGTGGAAGATCGAAAAACCCGGCCGCGGGGACAGTATCCGGTATGCGCGGGGAGCCGACCCGCGAATCGGGAGTTACAACTTTTGGGGTCTGAATCGCAACAAACGATCGGTGGCGGTCGACATTAAACACCCTACCGGTGCCCAACTTGCCCGGGAGATGGTGGCTCGAGCCGATGTCGTTGTGGAAAATTTTCGGCCGGGTGTGATGGATCGTCTCGGCCTCGGCTACGAAGACTTGCGCGCTATCAATCCTCGCTTGGTTTATGCCTCGATAACGGCGTTCGGGGATCGCGGTCCGATGGCACAACAACCTGGCATGGATCTCATTTTACAAGCCACCGGCGGTATGATGGGTTTGACCGGGTTTCCCGACGGACCCCCGGCCAAGGCGGCAGGCCCAGTGGCGGACATTTCGTCGGGAATTTACTGTGCCTACGCCATCGCGCTGGCGTTGTTCCATCGCGAAAAAACCGGAGTCGGGCAGCGCATTGACCTGACCATGCTGGACGCCGTCATTTCCCTTCTGGCCGACATTTCCACCGCTTACTTGAACACCGGCTACGACTACCCGAAGTTCGGCAACGGCCATCCCGACCTTGTGCCCTACCAAGCATTCGCGGCCAGCGATGGGTACTTCATCCTCGCCTGCCTCACGAATGCTTTTTTCAAACGCTTGTGCGTTGCCTTAGGGCGCGAAGATCTGCTCCAAGACGCGCGGTTTGCCACCAATACGGCTCGGTGTGCAAACCGCGAGCTTGTCGTCTCCACGCTACAGGAAATCTTCCGAACGAACACGTGTGCGCACTGGATCGAGCTCTGCCAGAGGCATGACGTACCCGCGTGCAAGGTCAATTCCCTGAAGGAGCTCTTCGAACTAGAGCAACTGCGCGTCTTGGGCTCGGTGGCGGAGTGGGAACACCCGCGGCTCGGACCGTTTCGCACCATGAACGTCATCTTTCGGATGAGCGAAACACCTGGCTCGCTGCGCATACCTCCACCGGAGCTCGGACAGCACACCGAAGAATGCCTTCGGCTCTTGGGAAAATCCACAGAGGAAATCGCCGCATTGCGCGCAGCGGGAATCTGCGAATAGGCGCACCCGGTTACGGAGCAGTCGTGGCCCCGAGGACCCTTGCTGAATTTTTGGAAGACGCCACTGCGCGATTCGGTACGCGAGAAATGTTGGCGTTCGCTCCGGAGGGAACCGTTACCGAGCGCTTTTCCGGATTGGAATTGCTCAGCCACGTGGCGCGGGCAGCCCACTGGCTCGCCGAACTCGGCGTGACCAAGGGAACCCATTTGGGACTCATTTGCACGAATCGCCCCGAATGGGTGTTCTATGCCTTCGGCGCTTGGCATCTGGGCGCCGTCGTGGTTCCGCTGTCCACTTTGTGGAAGCCGCACGAAATTGCTTATGCGCTACATCATGCCGACGTCGAGATTCTCGTGAGCATGAGCTCGTTTCGCTCGCGGGACTTCCGGTCGGAGCTGGCTGTGCTGTTACCCGAAATCGCACAAGGTTCCGAGGCAGAACCATTTTTTCATCCAGGCTTTCCGAACCTGCGACGCGCACGCTTCTTCCCTGCCGGGTCACACCGTGCGGCAGGTGCGGCCAGCAGCGTGGCGGCTCGCGCAAGTTTTGTCGAGGCGATGAAAACCAAGGTTCATCCAAGTGATCGGGCGGTAATCTTCTTCACTTCGGGCACGACGGCCCGCCCGAAAGCCGTTGTGCACTGTCACGAAGCGCTCTTAGTCTCCGCCGAACGCATTTCCCGTTCTCTCGGCATCGATGAAAGCGACTCCTGGTGGGGGCACATGCCCTTGTTTTGGACGGGCGGTTTCGTCCTCGGCCTGCTGGCCACGTGGAGCGGGGGCGGGCGTGTGGTGCTGCAAGAACGGGTCGAGCCCCAAAGCGCCTTGAATCTACTCGAACGAGAACGCTGTACCATCATGGCTGGCTGGCACCAAGCCGGGCCGCTTCTCGATCACCCTGACTTCCCGCGTCGGCAACTCGCTTTGCGCAAAGGTTCTGCACATCCCCTCGCGCCCCGCTTGCTCGTACAACCACATTACGCCGTAGGGATGTACGGCCTCAGCGAAACCGCCACTTGTGTGGCTTGCGCGGATTGGGACGAACCATTGGAAATCCGCACACAAACCTGCGGAAAGCCGCTTCCGGGTACCGAGATTTGCATCAGAGACCCTGACACCGGCAGCACCTTGGCAGCCGGCATGGCGGGAGAAATTTGCGTGCGCGGCGTCACTCTCATGGAGGGCTACTACAAAGTGGCGCGGGAAGAAACGTTCGATTCCGAAGGCTTTTTTCACACCGGCGACCTTGGCTTCCTCGATGATACGGGGCGACTGCATTTTGTCGGGCGACTGAAAGACGTGATCAAAACTGCAGGGGTCAACGTCGCCGCACGGGAAGTGGAAGAAACGCTGCAACAGCACCCGGCCGTGGAATCGGCGCACGTGGTTGGCGTACCTCACCCCGCGCGCGGAGAGAACATCGCTGCGTTCGTTGTGTTGCGGAGCGGGGCCGAAGTCGCTGCCCCCGATCTCATCGCCTTCTGCCGCAACCGCTTAGCGAGTTACAAAGTGCCGAGACATCTATTCTTCCTTCACCCAAGCGCACTGCCGCGAACCGCGACAGGCAAAATCGAGAAGGGTAAATTGCGGGCCGAGGCCATCAAGCGTGTCGAAGAGGAAACGCACCCGAGTGGCGCTCCTCTTTCGGAAACATAGCCTCGACTAAAGCCCAAACTCACGAAGGCGAGCTGGGTCCTTCGTCCAGTCTTCTTGCACCCGCACGAACAGTTCCAGGTAAACCTTCTTCCCCAACAACTGCTCGATCTGCTCGCGCGCAGCTTGTCCGATGTGCTTGATCCGACTTCCTCCCTTACCGATCAAGATCGGTTTTTGCGTCTCGCGCTCCACATGAATCGTCGCTTGGATCACCACAGCGCTCCCTTTGTCCTGGAAACTTTCGACCGTCACGGCCACAGCGTAAGGGACTTCCTGCCTGGTTTGTAAAAGTACTTGCTCCCGGATGATCTCCTGGACTATCGCGCGCTCGGTTTGATCGGTCAGCGTCTCTGGGTCGTACAAGCGCGGACCAGGGGGCAACTTATGAATTACTACACGCAACAATTCGTCGAGGTTGGCCCCTTCTGTGGCACTGACCGGCACGACGTCCGTATCCGGAAGCAAGCGCCCGAGCTCCGCGAGAATCGGGATGAGATCGTTTGCCTTCAGCCGATCGATCTTGTTGAGCACCACTGTCAATCGCGGCCCGAGCCGTTGGAGCCGAGTTGCAATGGCCCGGTCTTCTGCGGTGACTCCCTGGGTTGCATCCACGAGCCACAATACCAAGTCCGCTTCCTCCACGGCCTCCTCGGCGGCCTGCACCATCCTTCGGTTGATCAGTGTCTTCGCCTCGTGAAGGCCCGGCGTATCCACGAACACAATTTGCGCTTCCGGCAGAGTGAGAATCCCCCGAATTCGGCCTCGGGTCGTTTGTGGCTTGGGGGTAACGATCGCGATCTTTTGCCCCAGTAGTCGGTTCAACAGCGTCGACTTCCCGACATTGGGGCGCCCGACCAGCGCGACGAAACCGGATTTGTGGTTTTCGCTCGTTTCCACCACTCCGAACTTGGGTAGCAGCCTGGCATCCAGGCGAAAAGCGACCGGCATTTAAGATCCCTCTTTGCAAGCGAACAGTTCTGCCCCCGTGGGTTGACGTCTCGCGCGAGCTTACTTGACAGTCGCGGGACAAATCGGAGAAAACAGCACCGCTGCCCGGGAGAAGGGAAGGCAAACGAGGAGGGATCCGAAATGCGTCCATTCTTTTCGCTGCTCGCCGCCATCATGTTGTTTTGCGGGCTGCCGCCGAAGCGGGCGCAGGCTGTCTGTGGGCCTTGCAAGGCGGAGCAAGTCACCACGGCAAATGCTAACGCCTTTCTATTCGGCGGCACAGACGCGGCAGGGGGCGTCGGTGACTGGTACCTCACCAACGGAAAAATCGTGGCCATCATTGACAATATCGATACGGAAACGATTCCGACCGTTGGGGGAACCGCGACTGTAGACCTGACCTCCTCCAACGCCGTGCAAACCGGCGGGACCTTGATCGACTTGGGCCTAAAGGGGAAGCACAACGACCAGTTCCCGCAGGGCTTCAACACCGGCGGATTCAGCTTGGCCAACGTTTTCCTGTTCCGCAAAGGCGATGAAGTGCCTTGGGGGTTACCCGCCGGCAACAACCCGTGCGCCACCGTCGAAGGGTCCAATTCACTCTGCCCCACGGACACCGACTGTGCCGCGATCACCGTGTACGGGATTATGCTCGGCACTTGTACTTCTGGAACCGATCTTTGCTCCACCCGGAGCAACCCGAAGCTGCGCGTACGTACGACGTACAAGGCATGCAATAACCAGCGCACACTCTTCGTCACCACCGAGGTTTGGAACCAAACGGGAAATCCACAGTCGCTGCCGATCTTCGATGTATTCCTGTGGGGCGGACGCGGACTCATGCCGTTTGCCCCCGACAAGGGCCGTGGCTTTACTCATCCTGTTCTGAATCTTTCTAGTACCTCTGCGGTCCTTGCGGCCCTGACTTCGGCACCGTTTTTCGCCGTACCCGGAAATGTGGACCAAAAGGACGGCCTGGCCGCACGCAACAAGAAGGCGGGAGCCATCGCATACGGATATTTTGCGGACGAGGGGACGGACGATTCCAACGGACCCGCAAGTGGCGGCACGCAGACGACCGTTGCGGGCCAGTTCGAAATGGTGAGCCTGCAAGGAGGCTTTCTTTCTGCAGCCACGCTGCCGACGCTAATCGGCCCCAGTCTCGCCAACAACGCTTCCCGCATCTTTAAACGCCGTATCATCGTGGGGGATCGCAACGACCCCGCGTCGGTCATTGGCGACCAGCGCAACCCGGAAAGCATTTTGCTCGCAACTCCGCTTTCCTCGCTACTTGGTACTGTCTCCGGGCGTCTGAGCCCGGCATCGCCGGTGGAAGGAACGATTACCTTTGTCCGAGTAGGTGGACCGAGCTTCGCTGGCCTGGGCTCGCAGTGGGCTCTTTTGAATACCGCCCCGATCTCGGCTGTGCGGACCAAGAGCAGCTTTAAAAAGATTTTGTTGCCCGAGGGCGATTATGTGGCGCACGTGGTGGTGCCGGGGCAAGCAGACTTTTACACTCCTCAGTTTACAGTCACTGCCGGCCAAAATACCGCCATTCCACCTATCGCCATCACAAAACCAGGCAAACTCAAAGTAGAGGTGCGGGATGCGAACACGAACACCGGAATCCCCGCCAAAATATCGTTGAGCCCCAGCCCCGACATGAAACGAGAGTTCGCCAGTTTCGTGTTCGATACCCGCAATGGCATGTGCTCCAACAACCTCTCGCAAGCCTGCACGAACGATAGCGACTGCGGCGCAGGGAATACCTGTTTCCGGACTTGCACCAACAAGGTGCCGGTGCGCTGTAGCCCTGGCTGCCCTTCGGGTTTCGTGTGCGCGTCCGACGGACGGTGCCGCAGGCACGACTGTAACGCCGACACGGATTGCGACCCCGGCTTCATTTGCCGGGCAGATACCAGCGAAGGTGAAGCGGGAGTTCCAGGAACCCAGCCGGGCGGCGGGCAGGTCAACGTCATTTATACCGATGCCAAAGGGAAAGCCACTGTCGACGTCAAGCCCGGTACGTACACGGTCACCATTTCACGCGGGCCGGAGTACACAATCACCCAGGTACCGTCGGTCACTGTTTCCAGTAACGCAACCACGAACCTTGGTATCCAGACGATCAAGCGTGTGGTGGACACGACCGGTTACATGTCTGCGGATTTTCATATCCACTCCGCCCGTAGCCTGGACTCGTCCGCCCCACTCGAAGCCAGAGTGAGGAGTTTTGCGGGTGAGGGGCTCGAGGTCATGGTGTCCACGGACCACGACATCAACACCGACTACGCGCCCGTGATCAAGAAGCTCAAGATGCAACCGTTCATTGCCTCGATTGTCGGCACAGAGGTCACGACCTCGGTACCCAATCCGCCTTTTCTGGCCAATGCTTGGGGGCACATTAACTCTTGGCCCTCGATTTATGACCCGAACTTGCGCCGAGCGGGATCCGTGGAAGACGAGAGTGTCAGTGCCAACGTGATTTACGATCGGCTGCGCGCGCAAAGCAACTTCCAGTGCGTTGGCGGAGGCAAAAACGGGCAGGCCTGTTCGACCAACGGCCAATGCCCTGGAGGTGCGTGCCTCGATGTGGGCGAACAAGTTATACAACTCAATCATCCCCGCGCTGGGCTGGGCGGTGTCGTGAACATTGGAATGTTCGACAACATCGGGTTCAACCCGCCTGGAGCAGTGGACACTTGCCAGCTCTATCCCGTCCGGTGCGCGAGCAACTCGTGCGCCGGAGGTACCAACGATGGTACCTCATGCACTACCGATGCGCAGTGCACGGGAGGCGGCAGATGCGGTTGCAACAGTGGCAGCATTCCGGGTGCGGCCAATGGTTGCAACCGTATTTTGCTCGATCGGAACGTCGTGCCCCAAGCCTCGCTGTGCACCACGACGGGGTGCGGAAGCGGCTTCGAAAACCCAAACGGGACCCGAAACATCGATTTCGACGTGATGGAAATCGACAACGGCGGGAACCGCAGCGGCTTTGCCGATCTCAAGCTCGTGCGGCGTGACTGGTTGAGCCTGCTCAATCAAGGGATTCAGGTCGGTAAAGTCGGATCCCGCCACTTCGTGTGGGGCACAGGCGTGTCGGATTCCCACAGGCTCGTCATCGAACTTCCAGGCTACTCGCGGACCTATGTGGGTGCCGGTGATTTTCCGCCGCCCGGAAGTGCCGTTGACATCAAGGGTTTCAATAACGCGGTGCTCGCGGGCAACATGAGCATTTCGTCCGGCCCGTACGTTTCGTTTACCGCGGATGCGGGAGGCCCGACGGCAACAATGGGGCAGACGCTGGGCCCGAACGTGAGCTCGGTGAACCTCCATGTCCAGGTACAAGCGGCTCCGTGGGTACCCGTCGAGGAAGTTCGCATAATCAAAAACGGTTGTGTGATTCAGTGCTTCAACACCACCACCACGCCCTCGGTAGCCCCCAACCCAAGCAACCCGTTCGAGCAAACCAATGCCAACGTTGTCCGTTTCAACGCGACGATCACCGACACGGTGAGTAGCGACAGCTACTACATCGTGGAGGCCAGCCAGAATCTCCCGCTCACCGGGGCGCCGCCCGTCGATCCGATCATGAACCTCGTCGCCAAGGATGCGCTCCCCTGGGCGATGAGCAACCCGATTTTCGTGGATGGAGACGGCGACAACACCTACTCCGGCATCAGCCTGGCGCCCGGTACTGGCGAGCCAACGTGTCCCGCGCTGCCACCTTCATGCTCGGCCGGTGCAGCCACGGCGGGTGTATTTCCTCCTGCGATCATGGTCGCGCAGCAGGCAGAACCGCCGGCCCGAAGCTGGTTTGTGCGGCTTGTCAATCGCTTCATTGGGCGCGCTCAGGCGGACGACGACGGAGCACCGCGCGTGATGGATGACAGCGAACGCGTGCGCCAGCGGGAAGAGGAGCTCCGTAAGGGCGAGGGGGAACACATCCCATGGAATCGAATCGCCTTCCCCACTCCCGAGCCGACGCCTGCGCCGCCCCAACAATGACGGCGACTTTGCCGCGTCCTGCGAGGGTCTGCCCGATCTGGCGGATCCTCGCGGGTGTTCTGGGCTACGCCGCGATTGGCCTGTACGTGCCTTCGCAGGCGCTGGCCCATTGGGTCCCACCGGAAAGAATTGTGGCCGGGCTGCACAACGATACGGGCTTGCGAGAACGTGCGGGCGTCCGCGGCGTCGAACACCGAGAGAGATTACTGATTATACGAGTGGACCCCCAAGTTTGGGGAATGCTACCGGTGTCCGATCGAAAGATACTTGCCGAACAATGGTACGAACTTTGGCGGCACAACGTGCCGCAAGGAATTGTCGCGGTTGTCGCCGCGCCCACGGACC
This sequence comes from Candidatus Binatia bacterium, assembly GCA_026004215.1. Taxonomy (GTDB): domain Bacteria; phylum Desulfobacterota; class Binatia; order HRBIN30; family HRBIN30; genus HRBIN30. The sequence goes on along the minus strand of BPIR01000003.1, from coordinate 477,025 downwards.
AGCCGTTAGTCAACTATGATGCCGTCGGGCGGGCCCACTTGCTCGAGGCTCGCTAGTCTCGAAACCGGCATCCTCTCTCAGACGCGCTCCTCGGGGTCGAACAACTTGCGGTGCTCTTCGAGAGCAAAACGATCCGTCATCCCGGCGATGTAGTCGCAAACCACCCGCTCCAGTGCTTCCCCGTCACGCTCGCACCGGCCCAGAATGTGCGGCGGCAGAAGCCTTGGTTCGCCGAGATACGCTCGGAAGAGATCCTCCATGACCCGTTGTGCCTTGGCCATCATCCGCGTGACCCGGTAATGCCGGTAAAGATTGGCAAACAAAAACTCCTTGAGCTCCATGCGCTTCTCGTCCAGTTCCTCGCTGAATCCTACCAACGGGCGCCCGAAGGCCTGAACCGCTTCCAAGGAATCGATTCTCTCCCGAGCTATTCTGGCCCGGGTTGCTTCGATCAGGTCCATCACAAACAGGTTGATCAGGCTGCGTTGCACTTGGTAGCGCCAAATCCGAAAGCCCGCACTCGGCCACTGCTGGCGAATGGCACCGTAGGTTTCACGCCACAGCCGCACCGCTTCCAGTTGTTCGGGATCGAGCAATCCCGACTTGAGCCCGTCATCGATGTCGTGCGTGTTGTAGGCAATTTCGTCGGCATAATCCACGATCTGCGCCTCCAGCGACGGGGCCATGCCCGGATCGAACCGCTGAGCGAGCGGCTTGTCGTACGGAGGAGAATGTTTCACGATCCCCTCGCGCACTTCCCAAGTCAGGTTCAGCCCTTTGAACTGCGGGTACCGCTCCTCCAGAACTTCCACGATGCGGAGGCTCTGGGCGTTATGTTCGAAGCCGCCGTAGGGCTCCATCAGCCGGTGCAACACACGTTCCCCAGCGTGGCCAAAGGGTGTGTGCCCGAGGTCATGGGCCAAAGCGATGGCCTCAGCCAAGTCTTGGTTCAAGCGCAGCGCTTGCGCCACTGTCCGGGCAATTTGGGCCGCCTCCATCGTGTGCGTCAGACGGGTTCGGTAGTAGTCGCCTTCGTGATTGACGAACACCTGTGTCTTGTACTCCAGCCGCCGGAACGCTGTGGAGTGAATGATCCGGTCCCGGTCTCTCTGAAAAGGGAGCCGAAAAGTGTGCTCCTCTTCCGGATGGGACCTCCCGCGGCTGGCGGAACTACGGGTCGCGTACGGAGCGAGAAACGTGTTTTCCATCTGCAGCAGTTCGTCTCTGGTCATCAAGGATCTTATACGTCGCCGCCGTACGGCCTCGCAATTCAAGGCGCGGGGCGATTGCCAAGCGCGTGGCCCGCGGCCTCCTTGTCCGACCAGAACGCCACCGACATTCGGTTGAGCGATTCCGGCACTTTGCTATACGGCGCCAATGAATTTCGTGTCGCTCTCCCATGCGGAGGAGTTGTTCGGTAGCGACTACCTTGGCCCGCAAGAGGTCGAGCGGGCTTTCGCGAGTTCTATTGGTTCTCCGGTTCCTCCGCCGCCGTTTGACGCCGAGATCTTGCGCGAGGCTGCCGGCGAAGGGATGGCACTTGTCTACCGCGTCGCGACGCTCGGAGACCGTCCGTTTGTGTTGGAACGGGCCATCGAAACGTTTCCAAATTTGTTCGACCAGCGATTTCTCCGGCAAGTGGGCTATCAACTAAAAGAGGAGTGGGGAATCCTGCTGGAGCCCCTTTCGCGCACCGAAACACCCAGACCGGGTTGGGCGCTCGTACGCAAAGAAACCTTACCTAGTTCCCGCAATCGTACATACAACGAGCAAAGTCGTCTTCTGGAGCAGTGGGGCCAACGATGGCAGTTGCACGGCCTCAAGGTGGGGCGGCGCTTGGCGGTGGAAATCGTTTACGACTCGTTGCTCTTTTTTCTCTCACGGGGCAAACGCCTGCTCGAGCGCGAATGGGACTGGTCATCCTCGACCACGATTGACGGTGGCTACGTGAATGTCGGCGGTTTTGGCGCGAGCGGCCTGCAAATTTTCAGCTATTCCGCGGCGGTCCGGCACGGCGCTTTAGGAGTGTGTCCCGAGATTCGATCGGCGACCGGGGAGAACTGAACAATGTTCTTCGTGACCACGAAACATCCCGATTACGTGTTGTTCGCAATGACCCCGAGCGAGCGCGCAGCTATCGGCGTGACAGAAAAGCACGAAGTGCACTTACTTTGCCGCACGTCCCTCACCTCAGGATGGCAAGTGTTTGCCAAGTGGAATGCTCAGGAATTCTCGCACACCGACTTCATGGTGGCCTGGCACTATCGTGAGGAACCAAGCGAACCGACGGAGCTCCTCTCGGTTCTACCCCCCGCGCTCAGGGAAGCAATTCGAGGGTCGCTCGCTTGAGCTAGCTCACGTCTCCCCGGGTGAGCCTGGACCTAGCCGGGGAGGGAACGTTGTTTCGGGATTGTCGCGATCTCTGTCCAGCTTCGCGAACACCAAATCTCTTGTGACTGTTTGCGGGCTTACTCGGTCGTTGCGGCGGCCAGAAGAGCTTGCTGCAGCGAGCGGTTACGACGTGCCAACTCGTAGGCGGCGGCGCTTGCCTCTGCAACCGAGTTGCCACGTGCGGTGAATGTCACATCCTGGACTCGCTGCCGAAGCCGTTGCAATTCGCTCGCGTTGAAATCGCAGAGCTGTGCAGTAGAGCCGGAAACAAAATCCAACAGCACGCGCACCAGCGCCTCGGAAGCTGGGTCAATGTCGACCTCGCGCCCGAAGACGAGCGCACGCATCACTGTGTTGCCCGCGCCTGCAATCAGCATCTTGCGACAGCCCAGGACATCTCTCGCTTCCGGATCCACGATGCGGTAACGCCCGTCTGCCTCTGTGAACGTATCGAGATCCAGCGGCAAGGGGCTATCTATGCGGCCGTCCGCAAAATCCACCCAGTCCAGTTCCACCAAGGAAACGGGAACGCCCGCCCCGACAGGGCTCACGCCCTGCACCGCCGATGCGGGGCTCGCGAACAAACCGTCGAACGCATACTGGAAAAGCCGGGTCGGAGAGCTGCTCGCCATCACCCCATTTGGGGCAAACACAAAACCCGTCACAATGGGCTCGTTGCCATCGCCCACCGGAGGCACCATCACTGCGGACGAGCCATCGCTACCACACCCAGCTAACGCCAACCACACCACGCTTCCCACACAAGCCACCCAACGACGCAGGAAAGCTGACTCGCATATTCGCATCGTAAACCCTCTCTCAGACTAGATTGCGTTGTGCCCGAGTCGAGCAGTGCTTGCCGCCAATCGCCATTCGCTGCAACTCACCACCGTACATCGGGTAATGTCAAGCACATTCTCCCTTGCCGGAGCGGCACGCATTCAAGCACCGATCGTGCAAGGATGGAACACCTAAGTGCAACTTACGGGCTTGGGGGGCGCAGCGAAATCACCCAGGCTCGGTCACGACGACCGTGCTGGTGTGCGTTGCCCCTCTATGATATCGGCGGGCAGTCAGCACAGTTTTCATGAAGCGCGACGCTGCGTTAAACGGTTTGAAAATTGTGGAGTGCGGCGGACTTGTGTCGGCCGCGTACGCGAGCAAGCTGTTCGCAGACCTCGGCGCCGAAGTCATCAAAGTCGAGCCGCCGTGGGGTGACCCCGCCCGACTTCGTGGCCCTTTTCCCGGGAAGAGTCCGGACCTGAATGCCAGTGGCCTTTTCATTTACCTCAACTGCAATAAACGAGGCGTCACCGCCGATCTGGCGACCGCTGAGGGCCAGGAGCTTTTGCAGGCACTCGTCCGCGACGCCGACATGCTCATCCATAACGTTTCTCCGAACCGCGTGCGCCACCTTGGTTTGGAGTATGAAGGTTTGGCCCGTGCAAACCCCAGGCTCGTCGAAGTGTCCGTCACCCCGTTTGGACTGCGTGGCCCTCATCGCACTTACGAGGCGAGTGACCTCACCTTGTGGGCTGCGGGTGGACTGGCGTATCTCAACGGGGCCGGTCCTGGCAGTGATGATCTTCCGCCCTTGAAACCTTTTGGCCTACAAGCGGAATTCCAGGGCGCGTTGAATGCCGCTGTGGCTGGCTTGGGCGCCCTGTTTGCCCGGCGCAAAACAGGCGTCGGGCAACATGTGGTTGTCTCGATTCAGCAATGCGTTGCATCCATCCTGGAACTGACCTTCGAGTACTACCCGTACATGGGTTTGATTGCTTCGCGCCTGGGCCAAAAGCCAATCCAGCCCTTGGATTTTTTCGAATGTCGAGACGGCTGGATTTTTGTTTGCTGCGTGGAAGAGCATCAGTGGCATAGCCTTGTCGAACTGATGGGGAACCCCGACTGGGCCCAATTGGAAATCTTTGCCGATCGCCTCTCGCGAGCGCGGAATTGGGACGCATTGAAGCTCTTGATCCAAGAGTGGATGGCGACGCAATCGGTGGCGGAGCTGTATCACGCCGGGCAATCGCGACGGATTCCGCTTGCCCCAGTGTCCACTATGGGCGATCTTTTGAATTCCGACCATCTCCGCGCCCGTGGTTTTTTCGCCACCATCGAGCAACCCGGCGCCGGGCGGACCACCTTCCCCGGCGCGCCGTACCAACTTTCGGCCACGCCGTGGAAGCTGCGGCGCCCAGCACCCAAACTGGGCGAGCACAATCAACAGGTGATCGAGGCAATGGGTCGGGGGACCCCGTGGAGCTTTGCCGCAAGTGCGACGGAGGCCACTCGATGAGACCCCTCGAAGGTATTCGCGTTGCGGACTTTACTTGGGTTTGGGCGGGACCATTCTGCACCCTGCAACTTGCACACCTAGGAGCAGAGGTCATCCGCATCGAAAGTGCGGCGCGACCGTGCGTGACACGGTTGCTGCCACCCTGGCCAGACGGCCAGCCCGGGATCAACCGCAGTGGTTACTTCAACCAGTACAACCAAGGGAAGTACAGCATCGCACTCGATCTCAAACACCCGGATGCCGTCACGGTTGCCAAGGACCTCGTCAGACACTGCGACGTCGTTTGCGAAAACTTCGCCAGCGGGGTGATGGAGCGGTTGGGTCTGGGATACTCCGAGCTCCGCTCTGTACGCCCGGACATCATCATGATCTCGATGTCTGGTTACGGGGCGACAGGACCGGAAAAAGAATACGTGTCGTACGGGCCGGCTCAAGTACCCTTGTCGGGGCTTTCGTCATTAACGGGGTACCCGGGCTTTCCCCCGATGCACGTGGGAATTTCCTACGGCGATCCCACCGCTGGGTTGCATGCAGCCTTTGCCGTTTTGGCGGCGCTCTGGCACCGGGAGGAAACAGGAGAGGGCCAATTTATCGACCTGTCCCAATGGGAAACAACGATCGCCGTCATTCCCGAGGCGGTCATCGAGTACGCCTGGCATGGTACACAGCCGGAACGAAACGGCAACCGCGACCCTCTCATGGCACCCCACGGCATTTTTCGTTGCGCTGGGGAACAACGGTGGGTCGCCATTGCCGTGCGTGACGATGAAGAATGGGTCAAGCTCGCCCGAGTGATGGGCCGCGAGGACCTCGCAGAACATCCCACGCTCCGCCATCAAGCTGGACGTCGTGAGGCGATAGAATCGATCGAACAGGCAATAGAATCGTGGACCATACAACGGTCGCCGCGCGAGGTAACTGCCCTGCTTCAGGCAGAGGGGATCCCGGCATTTCCTTGCTATGACAGCCGCGACATTGCCGAGGACGAGCATCTGCGCTCCGAGGGCTTCTTTGTCGAGCTGGAACACCCTGAAGTGGGTCGAAAGCTACATTTGGGCATTCCCTGGAAGATGGAGGGCACTCCGTGCGAGGTCTCTCGCCCCGCCCCACTGCTTGGCGAACACACCGACCAAGTGCTCCGTGACATTCTGGGCTACGATGCTGCCCGTATCGAGGCGCTTCGAAGAGGTGGGGTACTGCGATGATCGCTGTAGCGACTCCTTGGCGGGAACGTACTCTGCACGACTTATTCCTACTCAACCTTGCGCTGCAGATCTTTGACGGAGTCGCCACCTACCAAGGGCTGCGCTTGGGCTTCGGAGAAGCGAACCCGCTGCTGCGCTCCACCTTTGCACTGCTCGGTGTAGAAAACACTCTGTTGCTCTTCAAAGCGCAAGCGTGCGGGATTTTGTTTTTGTTGCACCAGTATCGCCATCATTCAGCGGTCCGCGGTGCGGCAACCCTGGTTGCCCTCGTACACCTCGTTTGTTCCTTCGTCCCCTGGAACGTGAAACTCTTCTCGCTGATTTTCTGACCGCAAAACACCGCAGCCATTGTGCGGCATGGTTCGAGCGCCGAAGACCCAAAACACTGCCCGTATCCGGCGGTTGCGACGCAGGCTCGCACGTTCGACCTGACGGCCGGGTGAAGACATCGGTGGCGACCATGGCACTGAGCCGCAGCTCACAAACCCTAGGTGCGTGAACGTCGCCCTGGGGCGTGCATCGGAATACGTGGGCTTCTCGGTGGAGTACCGGCGCCACAGCCGGACCAAACTAGAGTTTCTGCGATCAAGTGCCGTGACAAGCCTGCGGCCATCCTTTCGCTCTCTCTGGCGAAACCGGTGCCGTCCAGGGCCTTCAACTCGCCATTCTCAATAACGCCGCACCGGTGGTTCTGAGGTACGTTGGGTACGTGGAGGCTGCGCGAGCCGGCCTCGCATGGACGGCTGCCCCAATGCCGGCCCGCATCACATCGCCATCGGGCAGGTGCCCGGATCATGCCGGCCGGCGAATGACACACCGCCACCGACCTCCACCCTGCTGCCCATCGGAGCGACGACGGGCACTCCGATGCTATCGGCCAGTTGTCCTGCGGACTTCCCGCGCGTACACATCGGGCCGCCATCCGGCTGTCCGGGCAGGCCCCGCCGGCGTTCGCCTCTAGACCGCAACAATACCGGCATGCAGACCGATTTGTCCTCAATGAAGCGATCATGTCGCTGACTCGCTGCAAGGCGGCCGAAAGCCTCAGCGGCCGCGGCTTCGACGAATCGCCGCCACTACGCGCGCGATCGTGCAGGGTCAGAATCCGGAGTCGATTCCAATCACGATCGACTTCCGGAAAGACGGCTTCGTCACGGTGCAACGCCAGGTGCAGCCCGCCTGGCAGGACTGGGCGGTAGTGGACGACATCGTGATGACGCCGCTGGACACCGTGGCAACCGCCATCGATCTCTCCGGCACTACAACGGCGTGGCAGGTGCATCGGTCGAGCATGCAGAGCGATGCCGACGGCACCCGGCGCGCCATGCTGCTGTTTCCGCCCGCCGTCACGGGCGAGCTGCGATTCGCGGACGGCAGCACGGCAGCGCTTGCCCGGTGCACGGTGCGCGTGACGGAGGTCACCGTGGGGCCGATGGGCGAGGCGGCGATGCCGGCCGAGCTGCCGCCGACGAGCAACTATACCTACGCCGCCTCCTTCGACTGCGACGAGGCGCTGGCAGCGGGCACCGAGCACACCGAGTTCAGCCCCTCGCTGCCGCTCTACGTGGAGAACTTCCTCGGCTTTCCGGTCGGGATCGAGGTGCCCTACGGCGTCTACGACTCCGCACGGGGGGTGTGGGAAGGCGAGCCGAACGGAGTGGTGCTGCGGGTGACGAGCATCACGGGCCAGATGGCCGATCTCGATCTCGACAGCGGCGATGGGGGTGATGCGCAGGCGGACCCCGAGCTGTACGCAACGTACGGCATCAGCGACGGCGAGCGCGAAGTGCCCGTGGGCAAGATACTCGAGGTGAAACTGCACGGACAGGGTCCGCCTCTTTTGACGATCCGTCGTGCTGGAAGAGCCTTCAACGGCCGCCCAGGCACGCCCATTTTCATTGGCGACGAGATCCTCACAGGGCCTGACACTTTCGCGGTCATCGATCAGTATTCTGGTGGCCGCGTCGGCATCAACAAGAACACGACCGTCCGCATCGAGAGCGAGACTCAGGTGCGTTACGACATGAATCCATCGTGGAAAGGCACTTGGCTCAAGGCTGGCAGAGTCTACAACAAGATGTCGAAACGCGGTGACTCGCTCGAGATCGAAACCAACGGGGGCGTGATGTGTATCAAAGGCTGACGAGGCTTGACCCGGTCGCTCCCCGTCTCTCGGAACTGTTCGGGCTCGTGGTCGCAGACCACCTCGAACTCACCAGGGGTGCGTCGCGCGGCGTCTCGGTCGGCGCAGGATTGGTCCGCGAATCCGGCGCACCCCCTCGAGTCTGTGGCGGGCCGTAGCACAGCTACTTGACCACATCCCTGAAGCTGCGACGGGACCTCAGGCTGAGGACAATGCCGCGCTTCCGGGCGACATTGTCCGTGTCACTCTTGTCCAAATTCGCTTTGTGAGGGCGCGGGCACCCCGATACCACGCGTGAGCCGTTTGCAAGCCTCACAAGCCCGGATTAGTTGACGTGGGCGATCAGGACTGCAGTGTTCCCCTGGAACAGCGGAATCCCGATCCGCCTCACAGATGAACGTTGAACGCACATCCACGAGGAGAAAAGCGAAAGGACGCACGGCTTTCCGCACCGCGACGGACGGTTCTCTGGGATCTTCTCCCATGCAACGGCGCAGCGCTGGCATAACCGCGCAAAGACGAAGGCGCTGCGGCGGATCTCGAAAACGACCACGAGGAATTCCGCACGGACCTAAACCCTTTCTTTTACGCGAGCCCGGAAGCAGCCGTCCGCCGCGCGTCCGTTGAGATTGGGGAGAAGCGGGGCAAGCGAAATCGGACGGCGGTGTGTGATCGCGCGGGACCTCGCTCGCCTTCTGGGTGTGTCCGCCTAGGGGCCGGTTACTGCGCGTGTTGCCAGAGGAGCAATCCCGTCGAGCGGCCGGGTCACGAGCTCCAGCGGAGGACTAGGGCGACAGAGATCCTGGGAGGAGAAAACATGACGTACCGGCGCCCTCGCCTTCGCCACGATGACGACGAAGTTCGGATAGAACAAGTCCGCGATTTCCGGCCCAAGGGACCTCTATACAAAACACCGGTCGACTTGGAAAACCTGCCCCTTTTCTTCGAGCGTGCGCGATCCCGTTTCTCGTCAAGCATCCGCATCATGCGGATGCGCGCAGCGTCATGCCTGCTCTGTTACACCTGGCCCGTTCCTTCGTCTCGCGGAACGTAATCCACCTCGATCCTTCTTGGATCAAGCAGTTGAAAGGATCGAAGCTTGCCGGTTTTGCGGGCAAGGACACGCCCTACGCGGTCACCCGTTCCCTAACCTTCGCGCTTTTTGCCAGCCGCTCCTGGCGATTCTTCTTCCGGCGGCGTGGCACGAACGGAAGTATCTTGTGGCGCCGAGCTGCGCGTAACCGCACCCGACCGATTTTCGCCCGCATCTCCGGCGGCTGGGCAAGGAGCTCTTCCTTCCAGCGAATGAGGTTGCGCCGGAAGTACTCTGGGTCGATGTTGAGCACACTACAAATCGATTCGAAAGAAAAAACCCAGGTATTGTCCCTGTCCAGAAACCACTCCTCCGCCTCCTGGAAAAGGCGGCGCGATCGCGGACGGGTCGCGCCGGCGTACTTTTGAAAGCACGCCACGGCATCCTCCAATATGGCCAGCATCAAGCGCCGCTCACCTTCGAGGACCCGCTGCTGGCGCATCCTCTGGTAGAACTGCGACGGAAGCAGGATTTCCGGCGAAACGAGCCGGGGCAGCACCCCATCAAAACTGGTGCCGTCATATCCACGCGGGCGATGCAGCGAAGTCCCATCCATCGTGCCGTCCCTCCCTAACACGCTAGAGCCCTGTTCGGGCAGCATGCGTCAAAGCACTTCTGGTGCCACGTCCGAACCACACTGGCGTGCTGGATTAAAATCTGATTTCCGATTCGGCTTTCTGCCTGATTTCGGGAGATGTTTCAAATCGCAGCAACCAAGTGCTGCAAAATGATACAGAGGATATACCCAGTCAGGAAGGTTGTCCCAAAATGACAACGCACGAGACGGCGCCGGGACCACCCACGTTGTGGGCCAAGCCGATTTCCGGGTTCTTTACCTGCCGTTCTCCGCAGGCTCCTCGCAACTGCATGACGCACTCGAAAATCATGCGAACGCCACTGGCCCCAATAGGGTGGCCAAACGACTTCAGACCGCCACTCGGGTTGATCGGTAAATCCCCAGAGAGTGCGGTACGCCCTTCGCGAACCCAGTAGGCGGCTTCGCCCTTGGAACAAAAGCCCAAGTCCTCCATGTTCGTCAGTTCGGTCCAGGTAAAGCAGTCGTGCACTTCCGCAAAATCCACGTCCCGCGGGCTGATTCCCGCCATTTTGTAAGCCTGTTGTGCCGCCTGTTGTGTAGAGCGAAATCCCAAATAATCGAATGTCGGGTCGAAGTACGGCCGGCCCGCGGTTACCGCCAAACCCACACCCTTGACGACAGCGAAATCACTCCTGAACCGCTTTGCCAGCTCCGTACGACAAAGAATGGCGGCGGCAGCGCCGTCGGTAGTGGGGCAACAATCGAAGAGGCCAAATGGCCAAGCAATAATCGGTGCACTCAGCACTTTCTCTTCCGATATTTCCATACGCAGGTGAGCTCGGGGATTGCGGGCACCGTTGTAGTGGTTTTTTACGGCCACTTTGGCCAAGACGTCGCGACCAACGTGGAACGTGTGCATGTAACGGTTTGCAGCCAAGGCAAATAGCCCCGGCGCTGAGTTCCCTTTTGCCAGAAGCGGATGGCCAAACCGTGGCAAGCCTCTTCCCGGCCGGTCCTTCAATTTTTCCGCACCGACCACGAGTGCGATATCGTAGGTGCCGGAAGCAATGGCCAAGCAGGCATTGCGGAACGCATCGGTGCCGGTCGCGCAATAGTTCTCCACGCGCGTGATCGGCCGATCGTAGAGCCGCAGCGCATCCGCCAGCGACGTTGCCGACTTTCCACCCCCTGGACCGGGCAAGTACGTACCCAAGTAAGCGGCCTCGATCTCCTTTGGGTCGATGTTCGCATCGGCATAAGCCTCGAAAGCCGCTTCACAGATCAACTCTTCATAGCCTTTTTCGTACAGGTCCCCGAAGCGCGTGCAACCAACGCCGATCACAGCGACTGCGTCCCGCATGCTGCCTCCTCTGGTTTCGGTCTATCTCGTCGGGCGAGCCTTCCAAAAATAGTTGTAGTTGTGCCCCCCTTGGTGCAAGCGGCGGAACGTAAGAGTCACCGCACGGCCCACATCGACCTCGCCCTCTGCGAAGTCTGTGACCTGCAAATACAGCCGGCCGCCGCCGTCCAGGTCTACCACCGCCATTGGGAGGGGGTGTTCCACATTCGCAATCAAATAGTCGAGCGTGTAGGTAAATATTTTGCCGGAACGCGGGAGGCGCACCCGCTCCATTTGCCGTGGCGTACGGCAGCTAATGCAGACCTCGGCCAAGGGATACTGTACCGTCCCGCAGACTCGGCACCGGCACCCGTGGAGGCGAATGTTTTGTTCGAGCTCCTTGGCTTCCAGGACATTGGTGATCGTCTCGCCGCTTTCCTCCTGCCGGAGAATTCCCCGGTACTTGAGGTATTTCTGGTAAGAAGGGAGGGGCAGCTTGGCTTCGAGCCAGTTCTTCCACGGCGCTCCTGCTCTGCCGTCGGCCACCAGGGAGGTCGTGCGCAACAGAACAACGTCAGCGCCCTCACCAAAGGCCGCGACCATCAGCCACTGGTTCGGTTCCGCTTCGTCGAGCACCGCTCCCAACGCCAACAGGCTCTCTGCCGCACCGGCGCTTCCGATGGCCGCACTGATCACCGGCCCTAACTGACGTTTGGAGTCGAAGCCGAGAGTCCGGCAAAGGTCGCCGGCCGCACGCGGTTCAGGCGCGTGCAATACCAGCTTGGCGACTTCCGAGGGACCAAGCCCGTGGCGAGCCATCAATGTTCGCATTGCCTCGCCGAGGTCACGCACGTAACCCTGCGACTGAGAGAACTTCCCAATGGCTGCGCGTACAAACGGGCTCGTATCCGTTCGCCAAAAGTAGGTGAACTCCTCACTGACGCTTGCCCAATCTACGATTTCGGCGACGACGTGATCGTTCGATATCAAGACCGCAGCGCCGCCATCTCCAAGCAAGCCTTCCCACTCCGACTCGGGCTCTGCCACTCTCGCCTCGCCAGCGACGACCAAGCACGATCCCAGACGCCCTGCGCTCACGAGCGAAGACGCCGCGATCACTCCTTGGATTCCGGCACGTGCAGAGCCCGCCAGGTCGCAGCAAAACGTGCTTCTCGGCAAGTCACATACAGTCGCGGCAAAGGCCGACAATTGCTTCTCGAAATACGGGGCACTCGTCGTTGCGAACAAGAGTCCGTCCGGTAAGCGGGGGCTGCCTTCGATACAGCTCCAAGCGGCCTCGACTCCAATGGTAAAGGCATCTTCGTCGTAATTGGCCACGGCAATCTCGCCGGCCGCACCGGGATCCCGGCCCCAAGCACGCGCAATCTCCCCGCGACTCAAACGCAAGCGGGGCACGTACGAGCTATACTTCGCGATTCCGACCATGAGCGGTTCCACTCCATCGCTTTCGAGCAACGAGGGCAACAGCGAGCAACGCCAGCCAAAAGCCTGCCAGCGTGTGACCACCTTCCTGGCGCACGACCGCACAACCCTTTCCGCTTACGCACACGCCTCCAGCAAAACACTGGGGTGTCGGGGTATCGGTCGGGCCGGGTGTGGACGTCGGCACGCGGGTTCGTGTCGGTGTGGACGACGGAGTTTCTGTTGGTGTCTCCGTGGGAGTGAATGTATTTGTCGGGGTTGGCGTAGAAGTTGGCGTTGCTGTGCGGGTGCGGGTTGGCGTGGATGTGTTCGTGGGGGTGGGTGGTGGCTGACTACTCAGCAGCGCCGTCAGGAAACCACTGGTTCCCGCCGCCAGCGCATCGGGCCTTCCATCACCGTCAAAATCCCCCACGGTCAGCAGTCGTGAACCGGCCGCAATTCGGCAACGTCCGGTCGATACGTCACGGTCCGTACAGTTCACCAGGGTCTCATTGAGGTGCTCGCCATCATTTTGAAGGAAAACCAAAACCGCGGTTCCTGCTCCTGCCACCGCGGCATCGATCATCCCATCCCGATTCCAGTCCGCCGCAATCAAGTCGACCGGTTGGGGAAGAGGATCCAACAAATTCGCACTTTGAGGGTCGCCAAACGTATACGAGGCCCCGGGTGCCCAAACTCCGGCAAGTGTCACGACAGCTCCAGATGCACCCCCGCCGATGACGAGCGCATCCAGCACTCCGTCCCTCGTGAAGTCCTCTACCGCCAAGGCCGCTGGTGCAACTGTAGCGACACGCCGATCGCTTTGCTGGAAAAGGGGATAGCCCCCCTCTCCCACCCCATTCTGCACGTACACCGCAATGGCGCCAGTGGCCCGCGACAACAGAAAAATGTCCAAGCGCCCGTCTTGGTTCGCATCTGCTACCCGTAGTGCAGTCACAGGCCCGAGCGCGTCAATGGGAGGGCCAGCCGTCCAGCCGGCACCACTTCGATACAGCACGGTCAGACGGTTATCGTTCCCATTTCCCACGACGATGTCCGGACGGCCATCACCGTCCATGTCTGCAATCCGGACGACTTGCGGATCGTTACCTGCCTCGATTGGCTCACCTGCCGGCGCGAGATTGCCACCTCCGTCGTTCAGAAGGACCGTGACACCTGCCTCGGTGGCCACCACAACATCCGGAGACCGATCGCCGTCCAAGTCGGCAACATCCACCCCACGGGGACTGAACGCCGAGCTCGTTGCTACACGGCCGACTGCACCGAGGCAGTCCCCAACCGCAAAGCGTGTGCGATCGACAAACCCGGTCAGGATCTGATTCGCGTTCCCGTCCGTCATGACTACGTCCGGCGCACCGTCACGGTTGAGGTCGCCCTGCGCCATGGCCACAAAGGCGCCCGCAAACGGCACGTCACACACAACAAATCCGTCGCTCGCGTGTACGCTCTCAGAAACCAAGCTCCCAACGAGCACCAAAGTAACTGCCAGGTGCGTGAAACCGGTCGACCTGGTACTCCGTGACGCTGGTCCCAACCTCCGATGCCGATTGCGTAGCGCCGCCAACAGTAAACAACCAACCCAAAATGCCGCACCTAAAGGACCACCGCTGCCGGAACCGAGCTGACACCCACCGGAGGACAAATTCAACGTTCCTGGCTTGGGTGTCTTCGTCCCGGTGAGCGTGGGCAAGGGTGTGAACGACCTTGTACGTGTCGGAGTTAGTGTTGGGGTTTGGGTCAAGGAAGGGGTGCCGGTGAACGTGGGTGTCGGAGAGCCGGTTGCGGTTGGCGTTCCAGTCAGCGTCGGCGTGGCACTCGGCCGTGGAGTCGGTGTTGCCGGCGGCCGGCTACTGACCAGCACGCTTACCCCGCCAGATCCGATTCGACCGAGCAAGCCGACCACAACATCCGCAATGCCGTCTCCATCAATGTCGCCAATCGCCAAAGATGACGGGGCCTGACCTCCGAGCGCGACAGGCAGAGTTGGAGCTCCAAAAGCGCCGTCACGACCTGCCAGATAAAACACCACCGTGTCACTGTTATCGTCAGCCACGACGAGGTCGGAGAGCGAATCCCGATTGAAATCTGCGGACGCGACTGACACCGGGTTGGCACTCGACGCAATGCCTACCGGAGGAATAACCAGTCTTTGCCTGACTCGGTAAGTCAGGCCGCCGACGGCAGATCGCTGGCCAGAAATAATACTAACAGCCCCTTCCCCAACTCCCGTGGTGACCGCAAAGTCCGGAATGTTGTCGTTGATGTCGAACAAGGCAGTGGCCATGGCCAATGGTGGACCACCTAGGGAGAAAGGTGTCAACGGCCGCACGCCCCCGGTGCCTGGGGGGCAGTTATTGATGACTGGCGTCACTGGCGGCAGTGGCTGCTGTTGGAAGACGACCAGATCTGCCGTTGCGCGGCTAGCCACCGCAAAGTCCACGCGCGCGTCGCCGTCGAGATCGCGGGCCACCACGAGGTCGGAAGGGCGGCCGACACTCAACGAGCAAGGGGCTGCGTAGCTGCGGCGATTGGTACTCGCGCGCACCAAAACCGTCAGGTCGTTGGACGAACCACCCGGCTTGCCCGCAACGAGGTCGAGCGACCCATCCCGATTCACGTCGGCCAAGGCCAGGCTTCCGAATTCGCCACTTCCGGCCACTGGGTTCTGCTCGCTGGGCAGAAAGTTCCCTTGCCCATCACCGTAAAAGACAAAAATCCCGCTCAGCCCGGCTACCGCCAGGTCAGCACGGCCGTCCCCATCCAAGTCGCCGACACGGACCACCCGCGGTTGCGGCACGGCGACCTCGCCAACTCCATTCTGCCAGCCCAGCACTTGGCAAGCGGTGGGCGCGCCGGCTCGAACTCGCGTGAAGAACAGCACCACCCGGTTTCCGGTTGCGTCTGCTGCAACGATGTCGGGGCTGCCGTCGCGGTTCAAGTCACCGATGTCTACGGAGACCATTTGGCCTGCCACGTTAGGCTGACCAGGGTCACCGCTGTAACACACGGTAAACGGAGCAGTGGGGATCGGCGTCGGAGTAGGTGTCGCCGTTGCGGTCGGTGTGAATGGCGGAGTTCCTGTCGGGCTCGGACTGACCGCGACCGGCGTTTCCGAGGTCGCAGTTGGCGTCGGAGTGTCTCCGACCGTGGCGCCACCAGTTGTGTTTAAAAAGACCCGCAACGAATCACCGTCCTGCGACAACGCCAAGATTTCCGCCTTCCGATCCCCATCGATGTCTGCGGCCACGATCGTGGCAAAATTTCCAGCGATTCCGGTGATTTGCTTTTGAAAGCCGTTTTCGTCCGGCAGCGCTGGTGGCGGAGCGGGTGGTCCCGGATCGAAACACAATTCACTCGGCTGGCGGCACAGGAAATTGATACCAATACCACCGGTGGCGTTAGCCGCGACCAGGTCGAGTTTCCCATCGCCGTCCAAATCGCCAGCGGCCAAACTCACGGAATCCACTTCCACGAAGTCCGTGTCGCCGGTGGTAAAGCCTCCGTTGCCATCGCTGATCATCAGGGTGACGCGCGCATCCACATCGAGGCCATTCACCACGGCGATGTCATCCAGGTTTGGGTCCCCCCCAAAATCACCCGTTGCCAATCCGCGGGGCCGTTCCCCTATGTTGAACACGCGGGGGGCCTCGAAGGTTCCATCCCCACGTCCAAGCAACACTGCGACCCGGTTCCCATCGCGGCTGCTCACGGCCAAATCAACCGCGTTATCCTGATTGAAGAATCCTGCCCTCAAGGCGTAATTTCCGCGCGTACCAGCTCCCGTGGTCACACTCGGGGTGGAAAAATCAACAAACTGACCGTTACCCCGGCCCTTCAGCAAGTGGATGGATGCATCGCTCAATACCGCGAGGTCCAGGATGCGATCTCCATCGAGATCGACGGCCACGAGGTCGACAGGTCGCGCGTCGACAGGGAAGCCGTCTAGAAAGTCGTCTAGAGCCTCGAAAACGAAGTCACTGCCCTGCAATAAAACGCTGACGGAATTGCCATCGCGATTGGCGGTTGCGATGTCTACCCGGCGATCTCGGTTAAAGTCTCCCAAAACGGCTGCGACCGGTGCTTCTGCCGTATCCGCCGAATCTTGGTTCTCGAACTGGCCGCCGCCCTGATTCAGAAAAATCTCCACCTGATTCGCGTCGGGCGACGTTACCACGATATCGGGCAACTGGTCTTCGTTCAGGTCTCCAACTGCGAATGCTCGTGGGCCGGCGTCGGGACCGGCAAGTACATCCAGAGTTGCTGCGGCACGAAACGAAAGCTTCGCCCGCGCGGGGTGAGCCACCGGCAGCATCGCGAGCACCCAGAAGAAAAAGAGGCCGATGCGCACCGAAGCTTTGCTGGTGCTCATCGGCCTTTGATGTGCGCGGGTAAGGCGGGCCAGCGAAACACTTTGGCTGCGTCCAGCCCTTGGCCCGTGCCCGCCGCTCCGACAATCGAGCGCCACTCTATACCTGCCGCAACCCCATGTAACTTTCTACCCGCGCGCCGGGGGTTACATCATGTCGCCCATTCCCGCGCCGGGCGCGGCCGGTGCTTTTTTCTCTTCTGGCTTTTCCGCCACCATAGCTTCCGTGGTCAGCAGCAATCCTGCCACCGAGGCCGCGTTTTGCAACGCAGTCCGCACTACCTTGGTCGGATCCACGATGCCGGCCTTCATGAGGTCTTCGAATTGCTCGGTGAGGGCATTGAAGCCAAATGCCCCCTTGTTGCTTTTCACTCGGTCTAGAACGATCGAGCCCTCCCAACCCGCGTTGTTGGCGATCCAACGTAAGGGATCCTCCATGGCGCGCCGAACGATGCTCACGCCGACCATTTCTTCCGGCGGAGCCTCGATCTTATCCAACGCCGACGCAGCGCGTACGAGTGCCACGCCGCCGCCGGGCACAATACCTTCCTCCACAGCCGCGCGGGTGGCGTGCAACGCGTCTTCCACGCGGGCCTTCTTTTCCTTCATCTCGACCTCCGTGGCCGCGCCGACCCGAATAACAGCAACGCCGCCCACTAATTTGGCCAAGCGCTCCTGCAGCTTTTCGCGATCGTAATCGGAAGTCGTTTCCTCGATTTGTGCGCGAAGTTGCTTGATGCGCGCCTCGATATCGGCCTTCTTCCCTGCCCCACCCACAATCGTGGTGTTGTCTTTGTCCACGACGATGCGTTTTGCCCGACCCAGGTCGTTCAGCGTCACATTTTCCAACTTGATGCCCAACTCTTCCGCAATCAGTCGCCCCCCGGTCAAGATCGCGATATCTTCCAACATCGCTTTACGCCGGTCACCAAACCCCGGCGCCTTCACGGCTACGCACTGGAGCGTGCCGCGGATGCGGTTAATCACCAGCGTGGCCAACGCCTCGCCTTCGACGTCTTCCGCAATAACGATGAAGGGCCGCCCGCTGCGTGCGATCTGCTCGAGGATCGGAAGAAGGTCCTTCATCGAGCTGATCTTTTTCTCATGAATCAGGACAAAAGCGTCCTCCAGTTGGCACTCCATTTTCTCCGGGTCCGTCACGAAATACGGGGACAGGTAACCACGGTCGAACTGCATTCCTTCGACGACCTCGAGTGTGGTCTCCAGGCCTTTCGCTTCTTCTACCGTGATCACGCCCTCCTTTCCGACCTTTTCCATTGCATCGGCAATAATCTCCCCGATGGTGGCGTCGTTGTTGGCGGATATCGTCCCGACTTGAGCGATTTCCCGGCGGTCACGCGTCGCCTTAGCCATGCGCTTGAGTTCGTCGACGGCGGCGCTGACGGCTTTCTCGATGCCCCGTTTCAGGCTCATCGGGTCGTGCCCAGCGGCCACCATCTTGACGCCCTCGGAAAAGATCGCGCGGGCCAAAACGGTAGCAGTGGTGGTGCCGTCGCCAGCCACGTCGGAAGTTTTGCTCGCCACTTCCTTGACCATTTGCGCACCCATGTTCTCGAACTTGTCTTCGAGTTGGATCTCCTTGGCAACGGTCACACCGTCCTTCGTTACCGTCGGCGCTCCGAACGCCTTTTCGATGACGACGTTCCGGCCTTTGGGGCCCAGCGTCACAGTCACGGCATCCGCTAGGATCTTGACCCCAGCCAAAATTTTCGACCGTGCTTCCTCACTAAACTTGATCAACTTGGCTGCCATCGTTGCACCTTTCCTTTGTGCGACTCAGCCCTCGATCACGCCGAGAATATCGTCCTCGCGCATAATGAGGTACTGCTGTCCGTCAATCTCGATCTCGCTGCCAGCGTATTTGCCGAACAGCACTCGGTCACCCGGCTTGACGCCCGGGGGTACGCGGTTTCCCTTCTCATCCACGCGCCCCGGACCTACAGCTACGACCTTCCCCTGTTGAGGTTTTTCCTTGGCCGTGTCGGGAATGATGATTCCACCTTTGGTTTTCTCCTCCTCTTCGATCCGTTCTACGACAACCCGATCTTGCAGCGGGCGAATTTTCATCGCACTCCCTCCTCGCACTACGTAGCTGGTCTAGCTGAGGTGCAAGCTCAGCGGCGGCCAAGCTAACTGGTTGCCGAAAACTTTCAAGGCCGCCGCGCCACGAGCTGCTCGGCCGGACGGGCGCACAGCCGCTTTTGTAAGGTTTCGAGAGCTTGCATCCAACTTGCATCTCTAGTCCGGCGCTCCTCGGCAACCCGGACGGCATAGAGCACGCTCGAATGATCGCGCCCGCCGAACTCTGTAGCGATTTGCGAAAACGAAGCCCGGGCGATCGTCCTGCACAGGTACATGGCCATGTGCCGGGCCTCGGAGACGCGCTTGCCACGGGTGTGGCCGACCAGGTCGGCCACCGAGAGTTGGAAATATTCGGCTACGGCTTGACGAATGGCAGCGATACTCATCTCGCGTCGCACTGGCTCGATTCGCTCGGGACCCAGAAGCTGTTCGACGAGTTCCTCGCTCACTGGTCGCTGCATGATCTCGACAAATGCCAGGACACGATTGAGCCCTCCCTCGAGTTCGCGCACCGTTGCGCCGCACCGCCGTACAATCGCTCCCGCTAGGGCTTCTGTCAGCGTGTGCCCGCGCCGCCCCGCCTTCCTTTGCACGATCTCGATCCGCATCTCTGCCGTTGGCGGCTGCACTTCAGCCAAAAGGCCGCTCTCGAACCGGCTGCGCAAGCGTACCTCGAACCCCCCGAGCGCCGCCGGCGGCTGGTCCGACGTGAGCACGACCTGCTTGCGTGCTCCAGCGAGCCACTCAAAGGTGTGGAAAAACTCCTCTTGCGTTCGCTCCTTTCCCGCCAAGAACTGGACATCGTCGACGATCAGCACATCGAGTTCGCGAAAGCGTTCCCGAAATTCCGTCATTTTGTCGCCGCGCAGGGCCTGAATCATCATGTTCGTAAACATTTCCGCGGAGAGGCACGCCACGCGACCGCCACTAGGCCGCCCGAGAACTGCGTGCCCAATCGCGTTCACGAGATGCGTTTTTCCGAGTCCCACCCCGCCCCAAATGAACAGCGGGTTGAACCGTCCGCCCGGATCGGACGCCACCGCCTGGCTGGCCGCTGCCGCCAGTTCATTGGTCGGCCCGACAACAAACGAGTCGAAATCGTACCCTTGCACAAGTCGCCCCACCTGCACCACCGGTTTATTGCGGCGGGCCCGGGGCCGAACAGCGTGCGTCGTCGCAGCGCTTGGTGCGGATTCGTTGGCGCCCTGCCCGTCGCCCCTAACGGATAGCGCGATACGCAGCGGCTTCTCGCCACCGAGGCTCGCTCGCAGGACCTCCTCGATCGTTTCCAAAAGGTGGCGGCTCAACCATTCACGATGGAACTGGGTGGGCACCTCCAATACGACTTCGTCCTCCCGACGAAGCCACCGGATCGGTTCGATCCACAGGGTGAAATTTCGTTCGCCGAGAACTCCTTTTAAACGCGTCAACAGTGTCACCCATTCCCCATCCATCTGCGCGCCAACCTCCGGTACTAGCCGCCGCTAAAATTGTCGGTTCGCGCAGTGCCTTCCCGCAACACCTCAACCTGACGTCTTGTGCGCTAGGCACACGATTCCTCAACCACACGACCCACTCTCCTACATCGCTCGCCTGCCACACTCCTCCCCACAGCCATCGCCTTGGGGCAGTGCGCTGGACCGACCCAGTCATCGTGAAACCACGACTTCAACTTTTTCCATCGCCTTGAATGGCGAGAGCCGCTCACTAGTGAGGCTCGCCGACCCTGTCAACGAACCCACGCGGCCAGCTCTAGATATGGGATAGAACGAGAAGTTTTATCGCCTAGGCTCATCGCACTGCGATAATATCCGCGCTCGCTCTCCGGAGCCCTACTTTTATGGCAGCGAAATTACGAGACTTTTGCAAACGCTAACGTGTCGCTTGCTCGTCGCGTGCAAGCAACACTGCGCGTTGCAACGTAGCGGCATCGAGCGCCCCGCGAATCACCCGCCCGTTCAACACCATGGTCGGGGTAGAATTCACACCAAGTTTCACTCCCAGAGCCACGTCATCCTCGACTCGGCGCCGTATGTCTGGATTTTGCAAACAACTTTCGAAGCCCCCCAGGTCCAAGTCGAGATCCCGAGCAAAGTCGCGCAGCCGCTCGGGGGTTAGATGCTTCTGGTTCTCGAACAGCAAATCATGGTATTGCCAAAACTTACCCTGTTCGCCGGCGCACTCGGCGGCAACCGCGGCGTCGCACGCGAGCGGGTGGAAGCGCGACTGAACGAGTGGGTTGCAAGCGGAGTCCAGGGGGAAATGCCGAAATACGATGCGGACTTCACCGGCGGAGCGCAACCAAGTTTCCTCGAGGGCTTGGTGCAGAGCCGCGCAGTGCACGCATTCGAAATCCGAAAATTCTACGATGGTGACGGGCGCGTTGCTCGGTCCCCTGGCGTTGCGCGAATCCACGGGTAACGTGACCACGGCCAAACTCCGAAACCACTCGGCGAACCGCGGGTCTTTCTGCGCCAGCGCGCCCGCCGAGGATGGTTCACGCCAAAGCCGCGATGCGTCCCACAAAGCGGCCCCCAAAATGAAGAACGCAGCCAGCGCGAAGCCGGCGTAGAGCCACTGATCGCGTCGCAAGGCCTGAGCCTTGTCGCGGTAGGTCCCGACTTGAGCCGCCCGATGGAGGCGCCACACCGCCACGAAGTTCGCAAGGCCAACGAGATACAGGCCGGTGCAGAGAACACAGACTGCCTTCAAAACCCCGAGAGCAATCACTGCCATGTAAGCAGAAAATGCAACACCGCCAGCGACCGCCGCAGTGAGCACGCCTACGAGTCGCCGGCGCACGACAGCGTCTTTTTGGAAAATCAACACCAGCGCGAGGGCACTCACGGCGCAATAAAATACCGTCGCTAAGAGCGAAACAGACACGCCCCCGAGTTCCGACCACCGGCTATTTAGAACCACGTCACAATTGACTACGTGGTTCACGTTGCAAAAGCTGGTGAACCCGGCATCGGACTGGAGTTGTCGATGTACCCGCTCGGCTTCCCAGGCGATCCCGACACCTACGAGGCTAATGGCGACAACGATCGCCGCTCGGCTTCGGATCTGATTTTGCGCCACGTGCTGGTTCGCCACTTCCGAGCGCCCGTCTAGCGATTCTCAGGGCAGGAACACAACATCCGCACAGGCCAACTTATCTTTGCTCAGTTGGGCGGACGGAAGGTTCATGCAAGACGCGCACGTACTGCCAACCCCGAGCGCCGTAACAGAGCAGCGCAATCACGTTTTCGCCTTGCCCGACCAGCAACGCGTGCTCTCCCCATTTGCCCTCGGGGAGGCGAGCCAGTACATCCAGCGCACCTTGGCGGACGCGCTGTTCGATCGGGGCAGGAACCGGGAAGGCACGAAGGTGGGCAAGCGCTTGACGGGTCGGCAAAATCGGTAATGGGTCGCCACACCCCTGAATCGTCTCCAACGAAACGGCTTGGCTGAGATCGAAAGGCCCGAAGCGAACTCGCCGGAGCTCGAGCAGGTAGCCCACCGTACCTAGGACCTCCGCGATTTCCTCGGCCAATACACGGACGTATGTCCCTTTCGAGCAACGCACGTGAAACCAAACCTGCCCTTGCTCCCGCCGCTGAACCTCCAGAAATTCCACCTCGACCTCCCGCGCCTCGCGCTCTACGAAAACACCTTGCCTTGCGAGCTTGTAGAGCGGAACTCCCCCTCGTTTGATCGCAGAGAACATGGGCGGAGTCTGCAGGCGCCGCCCACTGAGTCGTTGGGCGACCAATGAGAGACCTTCCTCTAAATCACTGGGAAGCGCTCGCTCTTCCACGACCCTTCCGGTCGGGTCTCCGGTATCGGTCCTCGCACCGAGTTGAACGGTACCCACGTATTCCTTGTCTGCTTCTGCAAGCAACTGTGCCACCTTGGTCGCCTCGCCCAGGCACAGTGGCAGAACGCCGGACGCGAATGGGTCCAGGGTACCCAAGTGCCCGGTTTTCGTGCCAAGCCGGCGCTTGACGATGCGCACGATTTCGGCGGACGTCGGCCCGGGTGGTTTGTCCACTACCAGCACACCGTGCATGCGGGCGACTCGGTTCACTTCTCGGGCCCGGCCTGACTCAAAGCACGGGCCAACCGATCGAGCTCTGGCAAAGTCGGGTCGACCTCGAACACCAACTGCGGGCTGCGCCGCAAGTTCAATCTCCGAAGAAGCTGGCCACGGAGAAACCCTCCAGCGCTACGCAAGCCGGCCAAGCACCTTTCTTGCGCAGCGTCGTCACCCAAGCAACGGAAGCGGACCCACGCAACACCCAAATCCGCAGAGACACGGACAGCGGTAATCGTCACCGAGCCAACCCTCGGATCCTTCACTTCTCGTAGAATCAGCTCGGCCAGCGTCTCCCGCAAGGTTTCGCTGATGCGTTCGGCCCGTCTTCCTGTCATGGAACCTCCCTACGCTGAGGGTCCACCGCAGCGTGGCTCAGAGGTGCAAAATCTCAATTTCCTCTTCTCCGAGTTCCGCCAACTGCAAGGAGTCAATGAACTGCACGACCTGTCTCAAAGCCGAATCCACTTCACCTGCATCGTTGCCCACACGGCTAATCCCAAGAACCGCCCGTTGCCACAAATCGTGCGCATCGCACTCGGCCACGGAAACGTTAAAGGTGTTCGAAACACGGCTCTTGATCCGGTTCAGTACACCGCGTTTCCCTTTTAAGCTGTGGTTCTCTGGGAGAAACAACGTCAACCTGAGAACGCCGACAACCAATGACACCGCTGTTCCCCCGAACGACGTGAGGTGGCGGATCCCGGTTTCCAGCTTCACAATCGGCTGGCTTTCCGCGCCTGTCTTACGACGCCTTCGATGCCGCCGGCAACTGTCGGGCCACCTCTTCTTTGTGGAATACCTCAATAATGTCCTTTTGTTTTATATCCTGGAAGTTCTCCAACCCAACGCCGCACTCGTAACCGGCTGCCACCTCGCGGACGTCTTCCTTGAAGCGGCGCAAGCTCCCGATCCGCCCCGTGTACACAACGACACTGTCGCGAATTAAGCGCGCCTCAGCGCCGCGGACGATCTTGCCTTCCAAGACTTGAACCCCCGCAACCGCGCCAAACCCGGGAACTTTGAACACCTCGCGAACTTCAGCCCGACCCAGGGTGACCTCGCGGACAGACGGCGCCAACAGGCCCTGCAACGCCGCCCGCACGTCATCCACCACCTCATAGATGACGTCGTAAAGACGAATCTCCACACCCTGCCGGCGCGCTTCTTCCGTGGCCTTGGCCTCGGGGCGTACATTAAAGCCGATTACAATGGCGTTCGAAGCCGCAGCCAGATCTACATCGGATTCTTTGATTCCGCCCACCGAAGCATGCAAGATTTTCAGTTTAACCTCATCCGTAGACAACTGGTTCAACGCATTCGACAGTGCCTCGACGGAACCTTGCACGTCCGCCTTCAGGACCACCCGAAGCTCCTTAAAGTCGCCGGCCTGGATCCGACGGTGCAAATCTTCCAAAGTCACGCGTGAGGACTTGGCCAATGACTCCTCGCGCAGTTTCTGTTGGCGTCTCTCCGCGATGCTGCGCGCCGTTGCCTCGTCCGGCGCCACAGTGAAGACGCTTCCCGCCTCCGGCACACCATCGAATCCCAGGATCTCCACTGGGGTGGAAGGACCGGCTTCCTTCACTCGCTGCCCGCGATCGTTGATCAAGGCGCGGACGCGACCAAAGTAAGGCCCACAGACAAACGGCTCGCCCTCGTGCAGCGTTCCCTCTTGGATCAAGACCGTCGCCACTGGGCCACGGCCTCGGTCCAATTTGGCCTCGACAATCGTGCCTCGCGCTCGCTTTTGTGGGTTGGCCTTGAGCTCCAGAACGTCAGCCTGCAGCAAAATCATCTCCAACAGTGCAGGCAGACCAGCCTTCGTTTTCGCCGAAACCGGGACGAAAATCGTGTCGCCACCCCACTCTTCAGGCACTAAGCCGTATTGGGCGAGCTCTCGCGTGACTCGCTCCACATTGGCCTCGGGCTTGTCGATCTTGTTCACTGCCACGATTATTGGCACACCAGCCGCCCGGGCGTGGTTGATGGCTTCGACAGTCTGCGGCATCACACCGTCGTCCGCAGCAACGACAAGAACCACAATATCCGTAACCTTGGCGCCACGCGCGCGCATGGCAGTAAAGGCTTCGTGGCCAGGCGTATCCAAGAATGTGATTTGTCGCCCGTGCACGTCCACCATGTACGCGCCAATGTGCTGCGTAATCCCGCCCGCCTCCTGTGCGGTTACGTTGGTTTGTCGGATC
Source organism: Candidatus Binatia bacterium (assembly GCA_026004215.1). Taxonomy (GTDB): domain Bacteria; phylum Desulfobacterota; class Binatia; order HRBIN30; family HRBIN30; genus HRBIN30. The sequence goes on along the minus strand of BPIR01000003.1, from coordinate 451,823 downwards.
GCATCCAAAAGAGAGGTCTTTCCATGGTCCACGTGCCCCATGATGGTCACCACCGGGGGCCGAGGCTGTAATTGCTCCTCTCCCGCCGTCGTAGCCGTTTCGTCTTCCAGGCGCGCCTCGAGATTGTCCACCGCTTGTTCCACGGTGAAGCCGAACTGCTCGGCGACCAGCGTGGCGGTGTCGAAATCGATCCGGTGGTTCACGCCCGCGGTAATTCCCAGCTCCAAGAGCGCCCTGACGACCTCGGTTTCCCGCACAGCCATCTCGCGCGCCAAATCCCGCACGGCAATGGATTCGCTCGTAAGGCGCACGACTCGTTTGTGCGGGCGGGGAACAGTAATTTCCGTCTTCTGCCCTTCCTGACTGGTCGTCGCCTTGCGCTTTTTCGGTACGACACCCCGTTGGCGCTCCGGCTCGAAGGACTCTCCGGTTTCCCCACGCTCCACCACGCGACGTTTGCGTTTGCGCGGCCGATCCTCCACCGGCATCGGTGGCGGCAGCACAACGGCCACGGGTCGGTCGCGCCCCGGCGCACTGCTGGTACGCTCGCGCGTGAAACGCTGCCGAGCGTTTGCTTGTTGTTGACTCCGCTGATTGAGGTCAATTTTGCCCAACACAACCGGCCCACGCCGCGCTGGTGACGCCGCACTCGACTGTGCCTCTGCCGAAGTTGGAGCCGCATTTGCGGCGGCGCCTTCTGATCCCTCGGCGGGCACCTCAAGTGGCGCGGCCACCCCACTGGCTCCCTCCCCAACGAGCACCGTCTCCGGACCGCCAGCTTGCAAACCTTCACCCGTCTCTTCTGCCGGCTTTCCGACTTGCACGGCCGGCTCGGCAGCACCCGAACTGCTTTGCCCCTTTGCAGAAGGCTCTCCCTCCGGCTCTTCCTCGGCTCCAACCAGTGGCGGAATCTCCTCGACGGGCGCACTCGGAATCATATCTCCCAGTTCGCCCAACCCGCCGAACAGATCGTCGCCCCGCCCGATTGGTGGCGGAAAAGTGCTCTCGTCCGGTGTGCCTGGCAGCGGACTCACCGCACCACCACCAAGAAGCGGCCCGGACAAGGCTTCGAGAGGCAGACTGGAACCCTTCACAACATCGTTGGAACCAGGCGCCGTTGCTGTCGCCGAGGTGCCTCGATCGCCAGTCGAACCCGTCGCAGAGGACGCGCGGCGCCGAATCACCGTAGCACTCACCCGGCGCTCCACGACCGTCTCGCCACCTTCGCTCGTAACGACTCGTTCCTCGCCCACGGCAATGCTTGCCGGCGCTTCGGCGGCACTCCGGCCGAGGGCCTGCTGAACCTTGTGAGCTTCTTCTTCGGTGAGTGTGCTCAGCGCTCGCTTACCGCGGACACCAACGCGCTCTGCGGCATCGAGGACTTCCTTGACCGCAACGCCTAATTCTTTCGCAAATTCTCGAACTCGCTTTGTACCCACTGCTGGCATGCTAATGCTGTTCCCTGCTTTCACGCAAAATTGTTACTTAGCCGTTCTCACGAGGCTCTGCACCAGGGCCTCGCGTGCCGCTCGGTCCACAGCCAATCGCAACGATCGCACGGTGCCCTTGCGGCTAGCAAATGCTTGCCAGCAAGCCACATTTCGGTGCAAGTACGCACCACGCCCGATGGAGTCCGGTTGGAGAATCAAAATTCCCCCCGACGCGACCGAAACCCGGATCAGTGCCTGTTTTCTATCCCGCTGGCCACACCCCACGCACAAACGAACCGGAACATGACGCTTCGACATTTTTCTTCACGGATTTCCACTCTCGCCGGGAGATTCTCGAACCCCGCACCCCGCAGAGTTGCTGGCACCACCCGCGTCCGGCGGCAGGTTTTCTCCCGCAAGTTCGCCTTCGGCGGCAGTTGCACCTTCCCTTGCCTCAGTCTCCTCCAAGAAGCGCCGCGCCGCGTCCACCAAATTTCGGATTCGGGCGATATCGAGCTCGGTTTCATCGGCCAAATCCTGCACGTCCGCCTGCGCTAAATCCTCCACGCTCTTGATGCCGGCTTCAAAGAGACGGTCCGCGAGAGACTCATCGACTCCGGGAAGCTGCATGAGCGCTACCTGCGCGTCGTGTTGCTCCTTGGCCACTTCCGATTCGCTCTTCACGGTCAGGTCGAAACCGGTCAACCGGGAGGCAAGCCGCACGTTTTGCCCCCTACGTCCGATCGCCAGGGACAACTGGTCATCGGGGACGATAATTTCCATTTTCCGTTCGTCATCATCAATAATGATGCGGCTGACCTTCGCTGGGGACAGTGCTTGGCAAACGAACTCTGCGGGATCCGGGCTCCAGGTCACAATGTCGATCTTTTCCCCTCGCAGCTCCTGCGTGACGGCCTGTACCCGGGCTCCGCGCGGGCCCACACACGCCCCCACCGGATCCACATCCGGATCCTTGGAGACGACGGCGATCTTCGCCCGCACCCCGGGCTCCCGAGCTGCCCCTTTGACCTCGATGATTCCCTCTGCAATCTCGGGCACCTCGTGTTCGAACAGCTTGATCAAGAACCCCGGGTGAGTGCGCGACAACACGATTCGCGGCCCTCGGCCTTGTGACATTTCCACATCCAAAATGTACGCGCGTATGCGATCGCCCTGCCGGTAACGCTCCCGCGGAATCTGCTCCTTCTCGGGCAGGATCGCCTCGGTGCGTCCGAGGTTGACAATGATGTCCCTGCGATCCACTCGCTGGACAGTTCCGAGTTGTGTGATCTCCCCTTTTCGGTTCTTGAACTCGTTGTAAATGATCGCGCGTTCCGCTTCTCGCAACCGCTGCTGCAAATTCTGCCGCGCCGCTTGCGCCGCAATGCGGGTGAGTTGTTGGTCGAGTTTTTCCAAGATTTCATCCCCCAACTGCGCTTCCGCATCGTACCTCGCCCGGGCCTCTTCCAGCGAGATTTCCGTGTCGGGATCTTTCACCTCCTTCACGACAGTGAGAGCGCGAAACAGTTCGACGTCGCCAATCTCGGGGTTGTACTTTGCCTCGAGTCGCAAGGATCCTTTCAGCTCGCGGCGTGCCGCAGAGAGCAGTGCCTGCTCCACAGCTTCGATCACCTCTGCGCGGTCAATTCCTTTCTCGCGACTGACTTGCTCGATGATTCGACTTAGCTCCGTTTGAACCGGCATGAGTTACCTCGACGTCCTCAATGCTCTACCAATAAATTCGCCCGCGCTATTTGATCAAAACGAATCCAGTGCGATGCCGCCTCGCTCACGATCTCGACACCGTCGGCCTCGACCGTTTGGAGGATCCCCGAAAACGAGCGCCGGCCTTCCACGGGCTCCTGCGTCCGCACCTGCACCCGCTGCCCGATGTAACGCCGGAAGTGCTCCGGCCGGCGAAGCCGACGGTTGATACCAGGAGAAGAAACTTCCAGCGTATAGCTTCCGGGAACACAATCGTAGACATCGAGTAAGTCGCTTAGCTCCCGGCTCACACGACTCAGGTCATTCAAGGTCACCCCTTGGCCGTCGACCCGATCGACAAAAAGACGCAACACGAGCCCCGATTGTTCCCGACGGAACTCCACGTCTACGATTTCCATGCCTTGGCTCTCGATCAGAGGTTCCGCGATGCGCCAAACCTCACTCGTTACATTTTCGTTCATCCTCATTTTTGAAACAAAAAAAGTGGGCAAAGCACCCACTTTCCGAACGTGTTGCGCGTGTGTGCAACGAGCTTTTCTAGCACACTACCGGACGCCCCCGCAAGAATCAGCAAGCTCCCGCCACCGTCCCACGAAGGGGTTGAGGACGAGAGTCGAACCAGCGAGAGAATGCTTGCGAGCTCGCCTGCAGCTACAGCGACTCGCGATCGTGCAACGTCACCAACTCGACGATTGTGTACACGCGCAGCCCTCGGGGCGTTTGTACCTCCACCTCGTCGCCGACCTTCTTGTTCATTAGGGCTCGGCCCAGCGGCGAACTCGCGGAAATCAGACCCTCGGTCGGGTTCACCTCTTCCGGCAACACGATGTTGAAGACAGAGCGGCTGCCGTCTTCGACATCCTCGACGGTTACTCGACTCCCATAGCCAACTACCCCTCGGGGGACCGAGTTGAGGTTATATAAGGACAACTGACTGATGCGCTGCTGTAGCTGAGCGATGCGCGCACGCACGTACTCTTGCCGGTGTTTGGCCGCGTCGTACTCTGCGTTCTCACTCAGGTCTCCATGGCTGGCCGCCTCTTGGAGCTCTTTCGGCAATTTTCGCGTCAGTTCGTACTGAAGCTCCGCCAGCTCTTTCTTCAGTTTTTCCACGATCGGAAGTTCGTTCCCCATAGGTCAAATTACTCCATCTCGGCGCAACTGCTCCAACTCCGCTTCGCTGAGTCCGAGCATTTCACCATAGACTTCAGGGTTGTGCTGTCCTAGTCTTGGCCCTAACGAGCGAATCTCCCCGGGCGTCTCTGAAAATTTCACCGGAATCCCCGTGACCGGCACGGTCCCCAACACCGCATCCGGAACCTCCACAACCATTTCTCGAGCCAAGACGTGAGGATCGCTCAGCAGATCTTGCATCTCCATCACCCGGGCGCAAGGGATGTTCGCCCCCTCCGGCCCGAGTACATCCAACACCTCCTCGACGGTGCGCTGACTCACCCAACTTTGAACCACGGCATGCACTTGCTGCCGGTTTTCCAGTCGAGATTGCGGTGTCTTGAAGCGCGGGTCCCGGCCCAACTCCGGCCGCCCGATCGCGGCCATCAATGTTCGAAACAATGCGCTGTTGCCCACCGCGATCACCACCCATCCGTCTCGCGCCTGGAAACAATCATATGGTGCGGTAAACGGGTGCTGGTTGCCCAGCCGGGGGGGTTTTTGTCCCGTCAGAGCCGCCAGGGTCAGCCAGTTGTCCGTCATACTCAAAATTGCGTCCATGTTCGAAACCTCGACAAACTGCCCGATCCCAAATTGGTCCCGCGCTCGAAGGGCGCACACGATCGCGAAAGCCGTGAACAATCCGCCGATAAAATCTCCCAAGGCGCCCCCTCCGCGCACTGGTGGTCCCTCGGCAAAGCCGGTCAGGCTCATCAGGCCACCCATTGCTTGAGCGATGATGTCGTAACTCGTACGCTTCGCGTAAGGCCCAGTCTGCCCGAACCCCGATAGAGCAGCGTAAATCAGTCGGGGGTTATGCGCCTTTAATTGCTCATATCCCAGCCCCCACTTTTCCATCGTTCCCGCCGCGAAGTTTTCCACGAGCACGTCGGCTTGGCCAACCAGCTTGACCAGTATTTGCTTCCCCGCCTCCTTGCGTACATCAAGGGTAATCCCTTTTTTGTTCCGATTCAAAGCCGCGAATGCCAGCGGCACTCCCTGGACGGACGGATAGCCATAACGCCCATCGTCGCCCTTGACCGGAAGCTCGATTTTGATCACTTCGGCGCCAAGGTCGGCTAGAAGCATCGTGGCGTACGGACCAGCCACGACACGTGTCAAGTCGACAACCCGCACCCCGTGCAACGGCCCATTCACGGCAATCTCAGACTTTCAGTCCCCCAGAATCTCCCGCGCCCTTTCATGAGCCGCATCGCCACGGTACGTCGAGGCATTTTTGTTGAGCCATGACCACGCCTCACCCCAAGTGCTTTCTCCGTGGTGGAGCACCCAATACATCACGCCCACCCCAACAGCGAAGCCCAGCACAAATCGCTTGAAAGCGTTCATGCTCTTTTTATGGGGCCAACCGGAACCGCAGTCAAAGGGAAACGAGCGACCTCTCGGGCGCTACTCTTTCGGGTCTACGAAAATGGTCAATTCGTCGCGCCCCCAGCGGTCATCCACATCGTCAATGCGACACGAAGCCTTGTACTCTCCGGGTTTTTTATACGTGTGCGTGGGGCTACGCTCCTTCGAGGTCGTACCGTCACCAAAGTCCCAGTGGAAACGCGGCTTTTTCAGTTCTTCACCGAGGAGGTCCACCGTAAACTTCACTTTGAGTGGCGCCTCGCCGCTATCGGGCTCTGCCTCGATAGTGAAAAGGATCTTCTTCAGAAGGTCGAGGTCCTCAGCGCTCAATGTCGGTGGCACAGCCGGTTTGGGCGGAGCGGGGCTCGCCTGGGGAGTCTGTTCCGCCTCTAAGGGCTTCTCCACACCTCGGGCCATAGGCGCAAAGCAAATCAGCGCCAAGATAATCCAACCTCGTTGCCTCATGGTTTCCTCCGCTACCAACTCTTACGAGCTATATTGTGCAACTAAAAAGTGCAGCGCTTCTACTCGACAGAACCGCCACCCGCAAGCATCGCGTATGCGCTGGCCACCGGACACGTCCGGCGTGGTACCTCGACTCGCTCCAAGGTGTCTTTTCGGAGCGCGAACACTTTCGTACTCTATTGTGGTGCGCATGCTTGGTAGGCTGGTTCGAGACGTCTTGTACCCGCGGGTGTGTGCCTCCTGCGAATCCATCAGCGACCATGACTTTCCTTTTTGCTCCCAGTGCTCGACTACGCTGCGTGCCAGCGGCCACGCTTGTTGCGCTTGCTGCGGCTTGCCTTTGGCCTCTCCGAATCATTCCAGCCACTGTGGTCGATGTGTGCGGCGCCCGCCAGCGTTCGACCGCGCTCGGGCTGCCTTCATTTACCGGCACGACGACCACTCGAGCGCCCTCCCGCGCGCCATCGCTCGCTTCAAATACGGCCGTATTCCGTCGTTGGCTGGGCCTTTAGCGGAACTCCTGCGTTACGGGTGTCCGTGGAACCCTTCGGACTACGACTGGCTCGCTCCGGTTCCGTTGAGTCTGGAACGGCTGCGGTGGCGGGGGTTCAATCAGTCTCTGCTTTTAGCCCGCTATTTGAGCTCGGGTACCCATCTCGCCCCGACCCTCCTCGAACGGGTGCGAGCGACGCTACCGCAGGCCGAACTCGGCCGCCGCGAGCGCCAGGCCAACGTGCGCGGGGCATTTCGGGTGCAGCGGGACTTTGCCGCACGAATCAACGGTGCAGCCGTTCTTTTGGTTGACGATGTGATGACAACCGGTGCCACAGCCCACGAGTGCAGCGTCGCGCTCCGGAAAGCGGGAGCAGCCAAAATCGACGTCTTGGTGCTGGCACGCGTGGCGTTAGGATGAAAGTCGATAGGGAACTGTGTCCGGCGATAGACTCAAATGGGAGGAACGCTACAGTCGCAAGAGTGCCACACCGGCAGCTCCATCGCGCTTTTTAATCGACTGGGCCCATTGTCTCCGTTCGCCCGTGCTAGACGTTGCCGGAGGCGACGGGCGGAATGCGCTTTACCTGGCACGCCGGGGGCTCACCGTTCACGTCATTGATATTGCGCACAACGCCCTCGTTCGCGTGAGGCAAAGCGCCCAAAGCGAAGGGCTACCCGTGGTCGCCATCCAAGCGGACCTCGAAGCGTTTCCCCTTCCTCGCCACTACTACGGTGGGGTCGTCGTTGTTCGTTACCTCCAACGGTCGCTATTCGATGCGCTGCGGCAGACTTTACGCCCGGGCGCAGTCCTGATCTATGAAACCTTCCTGAAGGATCAACAAACAATCGGCCATCCGACCAACCCACACCACTTACTCGAACCCGGAGAACTTTTTGCCAGGTTTTGTGATTTTGAAGTTGTTTTCTACGAAGAGGGCTTGCTGGACGAGGCTCCTCCTGCCTATCTTGCCCGGCTTGTGGCCCGACGTCCTTTGAGAAGGCAGCGCTGCGCTACCGAGCACTAAAGGGAGCCCTGCATGAGAAAGTCCATCCTCGCCGTACTCCTGCTCGCTCTGATGCTCGGATGTAGTTCCGGAGGATCTGGGACCAGCGTCGCTCCCTCCTCGCCGTGGCCGAGATTTCGTCACGATACCGCGCACACGGGTGCAGGCGTCGGACGCGCCGGGAGCCCCCGCTCGCAACCCATTCGCGTCCCCGTCGACCCTGTGGAACCATACTCCGCAGTGATTGCTTCCCCCGTGCTCGGTATCGACGGCGGAGCGTATGCGTTGAGCACAGGCGGCACTCTTTTGGCGGTGAATGGCTCCGGAGAAGTAAAATGGCGAACGCAGACGTGCGAACTCTGCCCCCAAGATGACAATTCCATCGGGCGGACTTTGTCTTCGCCAACGTTGTTCGCTCCTCCCAACGGTACGGTGGTGGCATACTTCGGGTCCGAGCGCGGGCGCATTTACGCATTCGAAGACCATCGAAACCAAGCGGTCTGCACGCTGTGTTTCGACGCCGCACGGGCGCGCGCGGACCTCGTCGAGGTGCGCTTCCCCGCGCCAGTCACCCTCTTGCTCCATGTGGCCACTGGCAAGGTGGTACAATTGTTTGCACCGGCAGTGGTGCGCACGGCGGGCAGCTCTACGGAATCGGGCTTGGTCTTTTCGATTTCCACCAGTGGAGAACTGCTTTGGACCTACCCTCGCACCGCCGTGTACCCGAGCCCGTTCATCACCGCAGCAGCCTTGGGCCAGGGTTCTACGCTGTTGGTGGGCAGCGCGGATGGCTGGCTGCACGCACTCGCCGTTTTGCTGGGCGGAGAGAACACCTGGAGGACCTTCATCGGTCCGTTTTCGGATGCCGAGACACCCACTCCACTGGCTCCGATCACGTCCGGCCCATCGGTATTTGCGTACACGACGTCAGGAAGCGTTGTCGCTCTGAAAGTGACCGACGGCACAATCCTGTGGAGTCGCAACCTGGCTCCTGCACGCTTGGCCTCGTCGCTCGCACTAGGCATTCCGGGGCTGGCGCCCTCGCCGGAAACGCCGACGCCTACCACCACGGCTACACCAACGCCCACAACAACCCCTGAAATCAGTGTGACCGCTCCGAGCCCCCTTGCGGGTACATCCACCTCTACCCCGACACCGACGGCCACTCCGACGGTTACGCCCCTGACACTGGTCACTGATTTATTTGGCTTCACCCGAGATGGCCGGCTGTTTGTTCTAGACGCGCGGGACGGCCGCGAGGTACCGACGGGAGACGTGCAACAAGCGATCGATGGCGAAGTGCTGTCCAGCCCTGCGCTTTCCGTGGATTCTTATCTTGTTTTCGGGAGCACCAATGGCACTCTCTACGCGATTCACAACACCGCTGGTCTTTCCGCCTGGCCTCCCATCCCACTAGCCCCAGGGGTTCCCATCCGTTCGTCTCCAGCACTGGGTAGCGACGGGACAATATGGGTGGGGGCGGATGATGGCTACCTCTACAGAATCGGAGCTCCGTAATGCGCGTCCTGAGGCGACAAACCCAAGCGTTACTGTCGGCTCTGGTGGTGACTGTGGCCTCTACGCTGGGGAGCTGCAGCTCGAGCAATGGAATTCGTTGCAGCTTCGCCAACCCTGCGCGCTTGGCCGAGTCGAGTTGGCCCAAATTCCAGCGCGACTTGCAAAATAGCGGCTCCATTGCCGTCCCGAGGCCAGGCGTAGATCTTCGCGTCACCGCCCAGTTCCGTGACCCTACGGGGGGCGGATTTTCTGCGGGGCCGGTGCTTGGGAACGGCCCCGCAGGGAACGCAAAAAAGGACGGGCGTGTTTACATTGGCAGTTCTTCGGGGCGGCTGTTCGCCCTCGATAGTACGACCCTGACAGAGCTTCCCGAAACCGAATTTACCTTTACGACCACGTCGAGAATTCAGAGTACAGTTCTGGTCGCTACCCGACAGGAGGGCGAGGTCCTTTTTTTCGGTAGCGACCTCGGTTTTGTGTACGGCATCACACACACTGGTACACCCCAAGCACAAGTGTGGCCACTCAACACGGGCGGGGCTACAGGAATTGCTCCCGCCCTGCATCCGACGGATGGAACGGTGTACGCCACATCAGCAGCGCGAGCGCTGTACGGAATTTGCCCGAACGGGGTGACCCGATTCGTCAACACTAGCATTGCTCCGGTGACCAGTGCCCCTGCCGTGACGCCGGCAGGCGAAGTGGTGTACGGCGGCGACGACCGCCTGCTGCGGATGGAGCGAAGCGACGGATTTCTTTTGTGGAGTATCAGCCTCTCCGCCCCTTTGCGCAACGGCCCGGTCATCGAGGTCGACACCGAAGAGCCCACAGCGGTAAAGGCGATTTACGCTCTGGACAGCAATGCACGCCTGTTCAAGGTAGCTCCAAATGGCACGTTATTATACGCGATCCCGATCTCGAGTGACGCCTCGGGACGCAGCCCATCCGTGGTCGGCAGCCCTGCCCTTGCCAAAGATCGACTTTACCTGGCGACAACCGAGGGCGATCTCTTCGCGATTGACACCCAAACTGGGGCCGTGGTGTGGTCGTGGGCGGCGCACAGCGAGTTCGTGGCCAGCCCTGTGGTGCTCGACCACGGCGATGCTCGCACCATTGTTATCGGGAATACGAACGGCAATCTCTATTTGATCGAGGACTCGGGCAACGCCCCAGGGGCGGTGCTTGCGGTACCATTGGGGGCTCCGATTCGAAACGCCATTGCGGTAAGTGCAACCCAGCAAACCCCCATCTTATTCGTGGCCGACGAACAGGGAACACTGTCGCGTCTAGAGTAAGCCTCTCTCGCCGCGGGCCAATCGAGCGGGCCGCGCCCCGTCTATTCACGCCGCACCAGCACTTCGCGTTCGCCGTAAAGCTTCTTGACCTTCACGCTTCCGGGTGCGGCTACAGCAAGACATAATTCGCACAGCGTACACTCGTCGAGGTTCTTTTCCACAACTTCCAGCTTGTCCTGTTTTCCCAAGGCAAAGATATTGACCGGACAAACCTCGACAAGCTTGCGGGCTAACTCCGAGTCAGCGGCAACTTTCGGATCGACTTCGACATCGATGAACAAAGCCATGAGCGGGCTGCCTCCTTGGCTATAAACCCAGACGTTGCTGGACCATACCGGGAATATCTTCGATGCGTTCGGCAACAGAAATCCCCGCGGCCTCCATGCGTGCAATCTTCTCCGCGGTCGTATCTGCCTTGCCTTCGACAATCGTTCCCGCATGCCCAAAACGCATTCCCGGCATCTCGTCCATGAAACGACCGGCCATGAAGGCAACGATCGGCAGCCGCGACTTTTTTTCCACGACGTATTGCGCCAGTTCTGCCTCCATGCGCCCCCCGGGCTCGCAGTAAATCACGATTGCCTTTGTCTCCGGATCCGCTTCGAAGAGGGGCATCAAGTCGGCGTACGTCGAACCAATGATGGGATCTCCTCCGATGGACACGGCCGTGGACTGTCCCAGTCCAGCAGCGCTGAGCGTATTGCACATTTCCGTTGTCATTCCCCCGCTACGCGACATGACCCCGACAAAGCCTTTCTTGAACGCCTTGCGAGCATCCTCCGCACGGCCGCCCAGGCCGCCCATCTTCGCCTCATCCGGCGACAAGATTCCCAAGCAGTTCGGGCCAATGATGCGCGCGCCTTTTAGCTTCGCCATCTCGACCATCTGCGCCACCTCGTAACGCGGGATCCTTTCCGTCACGATGACAATCAGCTTGATGCCGGCGTCTAAGGCCTCCATCACCGCGTCCCGCGTAAACGCAGGAGGCACCGCCACAACCGAACCGTCTACGCGCGTTCGGGCGGTCACCTCCCTCACCGTGTCGTATACCGGAACCCCGTACACTTCCCGCCCACCTCGTCCGGGAGTCACACCACCGACAATCTTCGACCCGTAATCGAGGCACTCACGAGTCATGTTCACGGCTTCCCGGCCGGTAATACCTTGAATAATGAACGTGGTATCCCGCGTAATTAGGATCGACATCTTCAGCCCTCACGCATCTTGGCTACAGCCCGCCCCGCAGCTTCGTACATGGACACGGTCCGATCGCAATAATCCACGCCGTAATCCTTCAGAATCTTGAAGCCCTCCGACTCCCACGATCCCGGGATGCGGAAAATCGCAATTTTCTCCGAAGGCTTGTAGCCGCACTCCAAGACGCCCTTGATGACCCCGCGGGCCACCAAGTCCACCCTGGTGTTCGACACCACGTTCATCATGACGGCAATTTTTTTCACGCCCGGCTTCGACAAGATCAATTTGGTCAAAGCGCACGTTTTCGCCACGCTCGGGTTACCACCGATCTCGCAGTAGTTTGCCGGCCGCCCACCGTGTTTGCGAATCGCATCGAACAGAGTCAGCGACCCTCCACCAGCCCCGATGATCAATCCGAGATCGCCATCGAACTCGACAACGTTCCCCGCAACGCCACGGGGGTCCGAAGCATCGATCTCGGCACCCCGAATTTCAAACTCTGTCGGCGGCCGCGCCTGGCGTTTTTCCGCGGGATCGATTCCCAACTCCTGCAGGATCTGCCGTTGCGACTCGCGCGCGTCGTCTTCCAAATCCACGTGTCCATCGAGACACACAAAACGGCCGTCTTTCAAACGTGCCAGAGGGTTGATTTCCGCCAAGGTGAGGCTGTGGTTTCGGAACGCACGCGCCAGCTGTGCGGCGATATGCGTGAGCCGCAGTAAATTCGTTCCACTGACGCCTAAAGACGCGATGAGCTCTTTGGCCATGTAGTCGGAGAAGGGGTAAATGGTGGAGAAGTGCCGCTTGGCGATATGTTCGGGATGCTTCTCCGCCACCTCCTCGACGTCAATGCCGCCCATGTCACTGAAAACCATCACCGGTAGCCGCGCAAAGCCATCCCAGGTGACACCCAGGTAATATTCTTGTTCCACTGGAGCCCTGGCTTCCACGAGCACCCCTCGAGGCACGTGGCCTTTAATGACCAAGCCCAGGATTTTCTCCGCCGCGTGCGCCGCTTCAGAAGGCGTGTCCGCAAACAACACCCCGCCGGCCTTCATCCTCCCACCGGTGAGCACCTGCGCCTTGAGTACGACCGGCCCACCGATTTCCTCTGCAATCGTTGCGGCCTCTTCCGGAGAGTGCGCCACCCGGGACCCAGCCGGGAGGGGAATGCCGTACTTACTGAAGAGTTGTTTTGCCTCGAACTCGTAGAACCGCATGCGGCTCGCTCCTCTATGCGCGCGAAAACAGCGGCGCCCGCGTAGCCATTTTGCTGTGCGAGGTCAACCGACACCGTCGAGCAAATGTACGAACCGAATCGTGCACAACCAATTTCCAACTCTCGAACGGTCTTGAACTTACTCGCGCAAACATCGTCGCCATCGAGGGATGTTGGCGGACTCGTTGCCGCTCGCTAGCTCTCGCACCTGTTTCGGTTCTCGGTGTGAGCTTATCCGCGGTTTTTGCCGCGGTGCCTGGACTGCCTGCTTGCAGAGCTCCACATATCGCCGTTCGCAAAAGATACCAGCTGCTCCTTCCCGGCTGCGTTCTCGGCCGGTCACGAGCAACCTTGAAGGACACAGTTCACTCCGCGGACAACTTCTTCGATGGTAACGGCGTCGTCGCCGTTTTGGTCCGCCATCGGGCAGCGCCAAGTGGGCTCCGTGTCCATCGCGATGCGAACTGCTCGGACTACTTCCTCAACGGTCACAATGCCGTTGGTGTCGCAGTCGCACGTTGCGGGTCGGAAGTCCGGACAGGGAAACGGAAAAATCTCGAGCAAGCCGCCATCCAACCACGAACCAAAAGAGAACGACGAGCGAGGCTCCAGTTCCGCTGGATCGAGCTCTACGAGCCAAGCGCTATCTTCCCGAGCTGCCGTGAAGCCGCTCACCCACAAAGCTCCTTCTGGGCCGTTACGAAGATCGATAGAGATTCGATATGCGAACTGAAAAGGTTGGTTCTCGATCATCCACGATGCGACTCGCCTCCCCCCGGCCGTATCGATGGCGACCACGGCGTCGTAACGTTCCGGCAACCCGCTGGGAAACGCAATGACGTACAGCAAGTTCGGGTCCGTAGAGAGACGCAAACGCATGCTGCGCCATTCCCCAAGTTCCAGCCGATGCAAGATTTCCCCGAACAAGTTGACGTGTACCCAAAGGTTCGGCTGTTCCAGCAACAAGTGCAGCGAAGTTCCGTCGGACGAGATCAACATGTCGCGAACCGATGTGCTCGCCAAGCCGGACAACGGCCACTCGCGGACGATCGCGAACGTGTCGGCATCGAGCACCTTTACCGTTACAGCCCCTTCTTCCACGATCGCCAAAAACAGTTCGTTGCTGCTCGGATTTCGCGCCATTGCACCCACCTTACCCCGGTAATCGGCCTGGCGCAGCACACTTCCGGTGGTCACATCCACAGCCACCAATCGCCCCTGGCCGGCGCTGAAAAACAGCCCGTCGTAAGCCGCTTCGAACGCTTCCCCCGCCCCAAACTGCAGAACTTGCCGCTGAAGCCGCCGCATGGAGCGCCCCTGGTACACATCAACGATTCCGGCAGGTCGGGGCTCTAGGCAGGTGAGGAATGGATTCTCGTTGCGCTGCAGGACGACCCACAGATCGTCTCGGCTTGGAATATAAACCAGTCGTTGCGGCGCGTGGGACGCGCTGTCCGGAACCAAGTCGCCAAAACATCGGTCCACAAGCCCTAATCGGTAACGAAAGACTGGCTCGGGGCCGAGCTCCACCGCTGCCAAGGTGCCATTCGACCAGCTCGCTACAAGCGCGCAGCCACTGGCTAGGCCCGCTATCGCACTTGCGGGCAAACCCGCAGCCCGCTCCCTAAACATCGGGCGGGCCACTGGTTGCTCGCGGCCCGCTTGCGCCTGAGCCCCGAGCGGCCACGCGAACAGCAAGGCCACGCAGACTATTAAGGCTCTTCGCTTTCGAATCACGCCTCTCGCCGCACGCGTCGCAACACTCGCTCTTGCCATCGGCCAGGCATGACCAATTGGCGGCAACGATCTTTGGGCCCCTTCCACGAAAATCCTCGAAGCCATGATCGTGTTCGTTGGCCCCGGCGAGTCGACAACCACGATGAGCAGCGGCGAAGCCGACATTAAGCTACGCTAACCAACCCGAGAGGGCAAGCATACAAACGCACATTGACCGCGGCGATGACTTCCTCGACCGTGACCACCGTGTCCCCGTTCCCGTCGGCATTGGCACACGAGCTGCGGGGCTGCAACCCCAATGCGCGCACCCGCTCGGCTAGCTCGCGCTCTTCGGCACAGGGCTCCGAGCGCAGCCTAGACCCCCCTTGGCCGACGAACGCCAGACTCATATTGACTGCGACAACCCCGAACATTGGCCCGTGTTCGATGACCCAGTCCAGGGCTTGTTGGACACGGTCAGGGGTGCCCTCAGTAACTTCACCGAGGACTTTCAATCCAACCAGGCCGGCAGACGGCGCAATCCGGTGCACGATTCTCGAGACCCAACTACCGTGGAAACCGGCCAGCAACTCGTCCGCATCGGCAAGATCATTGTCTTGGCCGGTAAAAAAATTGCGATGCCACAGCACCGCGCAGTCGGGAGCTCCCGGGCCTATTGCGCACCCGGGGCCGAACACCAATTCACCTTGGTAGGTCAAATTCCAGGCAAGCCCAGTGTCCACTACGGCAACAGCCGCCCCCCACGCAAACGGCTGGCAACCAGAGGTTGGCCGATCAGGGGAAGGCTTTCGCTAAGGAGCGGCTCTACCGACAACCAACGATCGCCGAGCGGTATGACCACTTCCCGCACTAGGGGATGCTGTAAAATCTTTTGCATTACGTCCAAGTTAGGAACAATCACGATAAACGAGGGAGCACCATCGAGCCGAGGGGGCACTGTCGCCCCATGCTCGCGTAACTCCCGGGCGATTGACTCGTTGAGCGCCTTCAGTTCGCGTGCAAGCAAAGCGTGCTCGCTCGGCGGCAACCACGCCTTTTCCGTGCGATTCGCCGTACGACGCCGGGCCGCATGCCGTAGCGCGTGCTGATCCACAATGACTGCCAAGCGCCGAGCTCTGCCCGCAACCAGGTCGGCGATAACTTCTGGAGGAACTTTTTTCTGCCGCACCCGCATTTCACCGACCTCCCACCGGATACCACCACCATTTGCGCGCCACCACAACCCGCCGATGCTGGCTCGCGGCCAGGCGCCCGAGGCAATTTCGCCCCTGACGTGGCCCACCAGCTTCCCTTCTGGACTTCGGATGTGACCTTGGAGGATGCGGCGAGTGCTGAGGCTCGCTGAGAGATTGAAAACCTCTTCGGCGCCCTCGCTCTGGTGTTGGATCCGTACGCTCCCACTAATGCCGCCATTGGGAAATATGGCTACGGTACCGGTCCACCGTTTCGGGTCTCCATCATCGCCCCACAACGTTCCGCTGAGGTCCAAAATGGTGGCACCCGACTGGCAAAGACCGGCACTCGGAAGCATCGCGAACAGGAACAGCCCAATGGATCGAGCTTTCGCTCCCCGCACTCCTCGCGAGGCCCTCTCCACGAGTCTGCGAGCCCTCAGCCGTAAACCGGATAGGAACAAAATCGCTCCCGCACCCAAAAACTCCCATGCAGGCCCAGATCGCACGATCGCGCAGCCGCCACTGCCCGATGGCGATGTTACGATCACGGCTCCGCTAACTTTCCTAGGAACAAGCAGGTCCCCATCAGGGTTCGTGGCGTCGGCGAAGTCGTTCGCCAGTTCGTACTGTCCGGGAGGTGCAGCAGGTGACACTTGCATGCGGCAGGTAAAGATTGTGCCGTCGGGCAGTGGCCCACCCTGGCCATCCAGCGACACGATGATTGCCCGCAGAGTGTCGCACGTCTCCTCCCATTGCCAACATCCCGGAGGCCATAGGGCAAAGTGGCCGCGCTGGTTGCCCTCGAAGCTCACCCAGCACTCGGGAACGCCAGGCTCACGTTGTTCGATTTCGGTGTAACGCGGATCGAAAAAGATATGCACCCCCACCCCGCGAACATCGAGACCATTTTTGCGAAGGCTCACGTTCAAGTCGACGCTCCAACCAGGTTGAGCCACGGTCGAGCTCACAGCAATTTCCGGCTGGGCTCGCGCTACCGAGCCCGAACTAACCAAAGCCGCCGCAATCGAAACGAGCCAAGCCAGTAACCAGGAAGCTTGCGGCGCAAAGCATCGCCTAGCCCCGCACTCCCTGGATAGCACGGGACTCGCGAACACCAGCCGTCGCGTGTTGAACCTAATGGCTCGCCGGTCCATACAATCACCTCCCGCCGGATCTATACGGGACACGTGGCGTTCCAATTGGAACACTGTTCACTCGTCAAACATTGCTGCGGCTACACGTCGCACGGCGACTCACGCCGCCCTTCGCCGACCGGCGTCAAGGTAGACTTGCGCCTTCACAAGTCTCTGGGCAGCAGCCGGATAGCGCGGCGCAGGCGCACCGCACCAAAGTGCCGAACGTCCAACGTTGCAATGGCTTCGGCTTGGCGACGTTCCGCAATTGCCATCACGACACCGTCCACAAGGCCGAGACGCAACGCCCGATAACGCCGATTCAATTCGTAAGCGCGATCCATATCCGAGTGAGCGCCCCACTCCACGACAAAGGCTCCCGCAACGAGATCGTCGTGAAATGCCTCCGCAACCTTCTCCCCCAACTGGGTGCGAGCGAGATAGTCCACCTCCGGCAAGATGGCCCACGGTAGAATCCAAGCGGATGGATCGTCTTCGAAAAGAACGCGCAGAACCTTGTGGTGCCGGTCGTCCGCATCCAAAAGGCTCAGCACGGCTCCGGTATCCGCCACAATCATGAGCGCCCCAAGCCCTCAAGCAACTCCTCGGCCCGCTCGCTCAAGTCGCCCTGGCCACTGCGGCCTTTACCCAAACTGCCGGGCAGCCCGCGGCCGTGCTTTTGAACGTACAGAGCAACTGCCTCGCGGACCAGCTCTGCCGGCTTTTTTCCTTGCCTGCGCGCCACCGCCTTGAGCTGCTCGTATGCAGAGCGATCCAAATACACAGTCGTCTTCAAGGTATCCATCGACTGCCATATATGGCATATGTGGAACGCTTGCAAGCGGCAACCGGAGCATTTCGCGTCACCCCACCGCCCCGGCGGCGAGCACGCGGGGAAGGTTCGAGTGACGGGGCTGCGTCCGGCGGAGTAACCAGGCAGCGCAATCGCCCCTCAGCCCCCACCCCTCACCACTCGCCGCTCGCCGCTCGCCATTCCATCCCCCCCAAATCCGCCCTGTGGCCCACCTGTCCCGGGGGAGGCGTCCGTGGACTCCGGCAGAAGCATACAGGGAGAAGCACACGCGAGACATAAAACCGGGCTCACCGATTTTAGCCCAGGTCCGCAAAGGCTACGATTACAAGCAATGCTGCAGAGAAACAGGCTCGTGAGCGGCCAAGCAACGAACTCCGTCTTTCCCGAGGCAATCGTGCGGTTTGTTCTCGATCCGCCACCGGAGCCGGCTTATCTGCGCTTAGTCCGTTCCGGAGAACTGGCTTCTCGGGTGAGGCGTGCTCGGGAAGAGTTGAGCTGTTGCCGGGTGTGCCCTCGCGAGTGCCGGGTGGACCGTTTGCACGCCACACCACCCCCGCATGGGTTGGCGGACAGCGAACAGCGCGGTGCGGAGCGTGCCGTGCCGTCTTACATTCCCAAAGGTACAGCGTGCTTTACCGGGCGTTGGGCACGTGTGGCGTCTGCCTTTGCCCACTTTGGAGAAGAAGACTGCCTGCGCGGGTGGAATGGGTCGGGCACAGTGTTCTTTTCGTTTTGCAACCTGCGCTGCGTTTTCTGCCAAAACTGGGATGTCAGCCAAGTGGGCGAGGGGCGGGAACTGCGCGCCGAGGAGCTCGCCGCCGTGCTGCTCGATCTCCAGCATCAGGGATGCCACAACATCAACTTTGTTACACCGGAACATGTGGTTCCTCAGGTGCTGGAGGCCGTGCTGTTGGCCGCTGAAGCCGGCTTGTGCATCCCTCTCGTGTACAACACCAGCGCATACGACTCTTTAACGAGCCTGGCCCTTCTCGACGGGGTCATCGACATTTACATGCCTGACTTCAAATACGCTTCGGCAGACCTGGCCAAGCGATACCTCAAGGCATCGGACTACCCTCTGGTTGCCCGACGGGTCATTCGAGAGATGCATCGCCAAGTCGGGCCGCTGTGCTTCGATTCCCGCGGGTTGGCCTGCCGGGGTCTACTCGTACGGCACCTCGTTATGCCTGGGGCTCGGGAGGACGCTGTGGAGGTCTTGCGCTTCCTCGCCGAGGAAGTGTCCCGCGATACCTACGTCAATTTGATGGACCAGTATCACCCCGCTGGAGCGGTGCTCTCCGGACAATATCCCGAGCTCGCAACCCGGCCCGTACCTTCGGAGCGAAACGAGCTGGAAGCCATTGGCCGCTCATTCGGACTGTGGCGGTTCGATCGGCGCTGGCAGACAAGAAGGTTCCCGTAGAACGCACCGCTCAGCCAAGCACCAGCTCGGCAATCGTGCGCACCAAAGACAAGTCGTGCGACATTACCAGCAGCATCGTCACCGGGCTTTCCCGCCAAGCACACAAACGCTCCCGGATACGTTCTTTCGGCCCGACAAGCGAAATCTCGTCAGCAAACTGATCGGGCACTGCGGCCATGGCTTCGTCTCGCCGCCCGTCGAGAAACAACCGCTGGATCTTCTCCGCTTCTGCTTCAAAACCCATCCGAGCCATGAGCTCTTTGTGGAAGTTCCGCTTTTGGGCGCCCATTCCTCCGATATAAAAGCCCAGCATCGCTTTGACCGGCAGGAGTGCGGTTTCCACATCGTTGCCCACGTTCACGAACACCAGCGGCGCAATGGCAAACCCGGGCTTCGCATGAGCAATCGAGTCCCGATACACTTCGGGACGGTACGGCGAATAGTACAAAGGAAACCAACCATCGCAGATCTCGGCCGCCAGGGCGACGTTTTTCGGCCCCTCGGCACCGAGCCAAATCGGCAGGTCGGCCCTCAGCGGGTGGGTGATGGACTTTAAGGGTTTGCCGAGCCCCCACGCCCCGGGACCCGTATAGGGCAATGGATAATGCGGCCCGGGGCTCGTCACCGGATGATCCCGGCGAAGAACTTGCCGAATGATGGAAATGTACTCGCGGGTACGGGCTAACGGTTGGCCAAAGGGCTGACCGTACCAACCTTCCACCACCTGCGGGCCCGAAACTCCCAACCCCAAGATCATCCGTCCACCGGAAAGATGGTCCAACGTCAAAGCGGCCATGGCGGTCGCCGTGGGAGTTCGCGCGGAAATTTGGGCAATGGCGGTGCCCAGTCGAATGCGGGTGGTATGGGCGCCAATCCAAGCCAACGGCGTGAAAGCATCCGAACCCCAGGCCTCCGCGGTGAACACGGCGGAATAACCAAGCCGCTCGGCCTCCATCGCCGTCTCCAAAAAACGCTCCGGGGGACGCGCGCCCCAGTATCCTAACTGCAGTCCGAGTTGGAGTTCTTTCATCAGCCGGGCCTCGGTCGCCCTGCGATAAACGATGGGTGTGGCCGATGCAAATCAGCCAACCCTCAAAGTTTCGATTGCGCGTGCCCCCGCCCCCCGGCATCATTGGGTGGCGGAGGTGTGGAGTTCCAGTGGAGTCGTTGAGATTTTGGCTTCGTCGTTGGGCGCCAACTGCTTGGTCGCTTCTTGTGCTTTCTTTGGTCCCGTGCACGCGCGTGCACGCAGATAACGCTCGCGCATCCGTGAGCGAGATGCTGCTCGACTGGATGAAGCTCGGTGGTGAGGAGTGGCTGCGGCGGGCAGAAGAACAGTATCGAGCGGGGAATCTGAAAGAGGCGGTAAAAGCAGCCGAAGAAGCAGCACGGCTGCGTCCCGGGTCTGCATACACCCACCGGCTGCTGGGTTATCTCTACGCGACGCTCGGGCAGAACCGAGAGGCGCGTTCGGAATTCGAGCGCGCGGCCATTCTAGACCCCAAGCTCCGCATGACCTTGGCGGACTTTTATCTCGCCCAAGCCTGGGCCGAACTCGAAGCGCAGCTCCGGCGCGACCCGAACGACCCCGAGATTGCCCGCAGACTGCGCGCCGTCGCGGCGCTGGCGGAGCTCAATCCGGAACTGAAAAATTTGCTCCGCCGTGCGGACGATCCTCGCGAGGCCGGTGTCGAGCTCGTTCCCCCTTTGCTGCTGAGTGAGCGGGCCCCCTACGGTCTGGTCGTGGAAAAACGGTCGCAAACCGCCCGATTGTATCGTTGGACTTCCCGCGGCATTGCACTCGAGCGCACGTACCCGGTCACCACAGGTCAGGCCTCCGGCGAAAAACAACGGCGCGGCGATCTGCGCACGCCGGATGGCGTTTATACCGTTCAAGATTTAATCCCCGGCGATAAGCTTCCGGAAATTTACGGACCTTTCGCTCTGCCTCTGAACTACCCCAACGCCTGGGACCGCATGCGTGGCCGAGACGGGCATGGGATCTGGATCCACGGCAGCAATCGGCTGACGCAGCCGTTTCGACCGCGTGAAACCCGCGGGTGTGTGGTCATGCGGGGTGAGGACTTGCTCCACCTGGCCAATCTGGTTCAACCACAACTGACGCCCGTCATCATCGCCGAGACGGTCCCGTTCAAACCGCGAGAAGAATGGGAACAAACTTTCCTTGCCTTTCGGCGCATCGAGCATCCGGGAGAGCTCGTTGCTGCAGCCCTGGGGCCGGAATACGCGGCGGCGGTCTTCCTGGATCACGAAGACGTGATCCATGCATACCACGCGCGCGATTCCCATTTCTCTTTAGTTACCCGCGACCTCCAGCACCTGCTTTCCGCCGAAGCTTGGTCGGAGAAACTCGCCGCGGTGGTGCCGCAGGCAGTTGGGTTATTGGAAAGGATCGACATCGAACGCGAAACTCCGTTACCCAAGCTCGTCATTCACACGAGTTCGCCCGCGCGCCCGCAAACCTTTCAGCAGGAATCGGCCGACCGTTTTTATTTGGACTTGCCTGGCATCAAGCCTGGCCCGGTCCCGGAGACCCTCGGAGGCGACGGAGCTTGGATCCGACAGGTGCGCGTCGGGGCAACTCATTCCGATCCACCCGTCACGCGCGTCGTGGTGGACTTGTACCAACCGATTGCCTACCAGGTCACCACTAAGGGCAACGAAACCGTAGTATCGCTCGTGCGACCGTGAGGACTCGCCGGCTCTGCACGCTTCAGTCCGAAGCGATCGCCGCGGTGAGCCCGCCTCGCGCGTACGATTTCGCGCCACCAACGTTCATTTTTGTCGCGTGCCGCTTCGCGCTCTCCTCTACGGTACAGCAATGGGGTTCGAACTCGGCGCGCTCGCGAGGTGGCACAGGCATTGCCCTAACGGGCTCCGCAGGAGCGCAGACTGATCCAGCATGACCATTACCCATTAGCCACGTTCAGGACCTGACACACGACCACAGGGCGCAATCTGCTCAGCAGCGACCTTGGATTTGGAGGAAGGGGAGGCAGCGTTGGAAGGCAACACACCAGGTTCGTTCAGGGAGCTGTTTCGCCAGCGGCTTCAAAGCGCGCTGGTGTTGATCGGGATTGCCCTCTGCGCCTTTTTAGTTGCGGAGTGGTTCTGGAGTCGACCCTACATCGTCCCTCTTTATCTCCTCAAAGTCGTCGAGTTCGGGACGCTCGGAGCGGCTCTTCTCCTAGTTCGGCATGGCCCGGCCCGCATTTTCGGACTGGTGGCACTTGGAGTGTTTGCCGTTTTGTCTGTTACAGCCGCACTCGCCGGCATCGTCATTGGAGACGCAGTCACCCCAGCGCTCGTCATCACTGTCATGACTTTGGCCGCTGCCACCATGCTCCCTTGGGGATGGCAATTCCAAGCTCTTGCGGTGATCGTGGCCACGCTCGTCCTGAGCTTGCACTCTTGGGCGCTGGCACCACTAAGCTTTTCGGCACTTGGCTACATGTACGTGACCATTGCCGCCGCATTTCTCGCGTCCATTTACATCGCGCGCGAGGTGGAACGGTATCGGCGGGAGCAGGAAAAAGCAGAGGCCGAACTCAGAGCAGCGCGTCAAGCAGCAGAAGAAGCGAGCCAAGCGAAGAGCCGGTTTCTGGCAAATGTCTCTCACGAAATCCGCACGCCCCTCAACGGCATCATCGGTATGACCCAGATCGCGCTGGAAACCGACCTCACGGAGGAGCAACGCGAGTACTTGGAAATTGTCCGCATGTCTGCAGACACCCTCCTCTCTCTGGTCAACGACATTCTCGACCTGTCCCGCATGGAGGGCGGCCAGCTTCAGCTCGAACCAATTCCTTTTTCTCTGCGCGAACGCGTGGGAGAACTCATGAAGGGTCTCGCCATTCGAGCTCATCACAAGGGCCTCGAGCTCGCTTGGCGTGCGGCACCGGACGTCCCCGACAACCTCGTTGGCGACCCGTCACGGTTGCTGCAGGTGCTCACCAACCTTGTCGGCAACGCGATCAAGTACACGGAAACCGGCCATGTCGTTTTAGAAATCGAATGCCAAACACC
The DNA here is from genome assembly GCA_026004215.1 of Candidatus Binatia bacterium. Taxonomy (GTDB): domain Bacteria; phylum Desulfobacterota; class Binatia; order HRBIN30; family HRBIN30; genus HRBIN30. Next base: position 428,602 of record BPIR01000003.1, on the reverse strand, counting down.
GCCCACTCCTTCAGAAGCGACTCTCCACTTCGTTGTGCGCGACACCGGGGTGGGAGTTCCCGCGGATCTGAAACCTCACCTTTTCGAGCCATTCGAAACGGACAAAGGCGCGGACGTCTCTCGGCCCAGCGCGGGCCTCGGTTTGGCCATCGCGAGGCGCCTGGTGGACCTCATGAATGGAACCATTTGGTTCGAAAGCGAGGCCGGGCTAGGCACCCATTTCCACTTCACCGCTCGCTTCGGCCTCAGCTCTAGCGTTCGGTCGCTCGTTCCTGAGCAGTTACCGTTTTCCGCTAAGGGCCGTGTGCTCGTGGTGGAACCCCACAAAGCAACCCGAAACGTCATCATGGAAGTGCTAACAGCTTGGAACCTACGGGTTGCGGCCGCGCAGAAAGCCGCCGAAGCGCGTGCCTTGATGGATCGCGCGGTACAAGAAGGAAACCCGTACCAGTTGATTTTTCTCAGCACTCAGTTGCCAGATCAGGACGGACTCGTCCTAGCGGAATCCATCGTGTCCAACCCACGTTACGACACCCCACAAGTGATTTTGCTCGCCGATAGCACGGCGGTCGGAGACGCTGCCCGGGCACGCGCTCTTGGACTCAATCCACCGTTGATTCGTCCGCCGAAATACGAGGAGCTATTCCGTGCGGTCGCCAGCGCGTTTGCTCTGGAATCTCGACCTACGTCCTTTGTGCAGCTCTTGCAAGCCGCTGAACCGTACCCGTACCGGCGCAGTAAGCCGCCCCGGATCTTGGTGGCAGACGATAACCCGATGAATCAGCAACTTGTTCAGCGACTTCTCCAGCCGCGCGGTTATGAAGTAGTGACCGTCAGCAACGGAGCCGAAGCGGTGGCGGCCATGCAAAAAAACGGCTTCGACCTAATTTTGCTCGATCTACAAATGCCTGTCATGGACGGTATTACGGCAGCCCAAGCTATCCGATCGCTCGAGCCGCCGGACCGGCCACGAATTCCCATCCTCGCCCTCACTGCGCACATGCTGCCGAGCGACCAAGAACGCTGCCTCGCAGCCGGTATGGACGGCTATATCCTGAAGCCCATCCAAGCCCGCCGCCTCGTAGAAACGGTGGAAGCATTTCTCGCGCTCGGCCCCCAGTCTCCCTCCGGGTCCAGTCCGCCTTCCTCGTCCAGCTCCGGCGGGCCATCGCACCCGCTTCCGGGTCGCGCCCACTTTCCGACACACCATTAAAAACTGCGCTACCCGCCTCTTCCGAGCACCCGCCGCCACTCAGCGCACACCACCGTCCACCCGGATAATCGCGCCATTCGTATAGCTCGAGGCTTCGCTTGCAAGGTATAAAGCTGTGCCCACGATTTCTCTGGGCTCCGCGATCCGTTGCAAGGCAACGGTCGCTTTCACGAAATGTCCCATCGCTTCCCGATCCCAGTGGCGGCTCACATCCGTTGCGAACGCACCAGCCTCGATCGCGTTTACCCGTACTTTGGGCGCAAACGCCCGAGCTAGAGCAACAGTGAGCGTGTTCAATCCCGCCTTCGCGGCCGCATATGGGGCCTCCATCGGAGTCGGGCGCTCGGCTGCAATGCTGGTCACGTTGATGATCACCCCACCAGCACCGCGGGCCATTCGCGCCCCGATGACAGTGGCCAGGCGAAAGGGTCCTTTCAAATTCACCGCCAATACTTTGTCGTACAGCTCCTCGCTGACCTCCTCCAACGACGGATAAAGCGGCGACATACCGGCATTGTTGACGAGAATGTCTACACGACCAAATTCTCGGTACGCTTTTTCGATCAATGCATCGACCTCGTTCCACCGCCCGACGTGACAGCTTACCGCCAAGGCACGCCGGCCCAAGGCCTGCACTTCGGCAGCTACGCGGATGCAGTGGTCCAGCTTGCGGCTGGCCACCACCACGTCCGCCCCTGCACGGGCAAATGCCAACACCATTTCCCGCCCCAGCCCTCGGCTACCGCCCGTCACCAAGGCCACCTTACCGCTAAGGTCGAACAAGGAAGCCAATACTGGATCCATCACGCTGCGCCTCCCAATACTTCCTCAGAGGGATCTCCGGTTTTGCCCTAGAGGCTCTACACCTCCCCGCACGGTACCGGAGCCGAGCCTTCCGTCAACATGCGGCTCTAGACTTTCTGCCGGCCGTCGCCACGCATTGGCACCACATTGCATTCAGAGCGCCTCACTGGCACAAGCATTACGAGCTTTCTCCCGAGCCTGCGACTTCTGCTTCTCGCTTTTTACGACCATTGGAGGAACAATGCGACTGGTCAAAGCTGCTCTTTGGTTGGCCATTGCCTTGGCCGGGGCCTACGCGGTGGCGGTGATTGCCTACTTGCGAGGGGAAACGGTCAACGCCGTCTGGTTCGTCGTTGCCGCGGGTGCAGTGTACGCCATCGCCTATCGCTTTTACAGCGCGTTTCTGGCGGCACGAGTTTTCGCTCTCGACGCTTGTCGCGTCACTCCCGCCGAAGCGGTCAATGACGGGCGGGATTTCGTACCCACAAACCGCTGGGTCGTGTTCGGCCATCATTTTGCAGCCATTGCCGGACCCGGACCGTTAATTGGCCCGACTCTAGCGGCACAGTTCGGATACTTGCCGGGAACCCTTTGGATTCTTGCTGGGGTTGTGCTCGGCGGTGCCGTCCAAGACTTTTGCGTCCTGTGCGGAAGCTTGCGGCGCGGTGGCCGTTCGTTGGGGCAGATGGCCAAAGATGAAATCGGACCCATCGGAGGTTTTGCCGCTCTCGTCGGCGTGTTTTCCATCATGATCATCTTGATTGCGGTGTTGGCTCTCGTCGTGGTCAACGCCTTGCGCCACAGCCCTTGGGGAACGTTTACCGTGGGAGCCACGATCCCCATCGCCATTCTGATGGGAGCCTACATGCGTTGGATTCGCCCCCACGATGTTCTGGGCGGGACCATTCTGGGTCTCGTTCTCTTGTTCGTTGCCCTTATCGCAGGGCGTTGGGTGGATCAGCATCCTGTTCTGGGGCCCCTGTTCACTCTCACCGGCCCCCAACTTGCCTGGGCGATCATCCTGTACGGATTCGCGGCTTCGGTCGTGCCTGTCTGGCTCCTGCTGGCCCCACGAGACTACCTGTCGACGTTTGTCAAACTAGGAACCGTATTCGCCTTGGCGCTCGGAATCCTGGCCATGCGGCCGGAGATCGAGTTGCCGGCGGTAACGCGCTTCGTCGACGGAACAGGGCCGATTTTTGCCGGTAAAGTCTTTCCGTTTTGCTTCATCACCATCGCCTGCGGAGCCATTTCAGGGTTTCACTCCCTGATTTCGTCTGGCACAACGCCGAAGCTCCTCCGCAAGGAGACCGACGCGCCCATGATCGGCTATGGCTGCATGCTCCTCGAATCGTTCGTCGCGATCATGGCAATGATCGCTGCTGCCTCGCTCAAGCCAGGCGTTTACTTTGCCATCAACAGTCCAGCGGGTGTCGTCGGTGCGGATCCGGCGGTTGCCACAGCCACGATTTCTTCGTGGGGGTTTCCAGTCACCGTTGAAGAAATGGAACAACTCGCGCGAGACATCGGCGAGCATACGGTGTTTGCCCGCACCGGCGGAGCCCCGAGCCTGGCCGTCGGCATGGCCCATATTTTTGCCAACGCGCTGAACGGCACGGCCATCGCGCTTTGGTATCACTTCGCAATTATGTTCGAGGCTTTGTTTATTCTCACCACTCTCGACGCGGGCACACGTGTCGGCCGTTTCATGTTGCAAGACTTGCTCGGCAACATTTGGCCGGCTCTGGGACGCACGGGCTGGTACCCGAGCATTTTGCTCACCAGCGTTATCGTGGTGGCTGCCTGGGGCTATTTCCTGTACCAAGGTGTGGTCGACCCGCTCGGCGGCATCAATATCCTTTGGCCACTGTTCGGTATCGCCAATCAGCTCCTCGCGGCGATCGCCTTGGTGGTGGTGACCACCCTTTTGGTGCGAGAAGGCAAAGTGAAGTACGTGTGGGTCACGTTGATCCCGCTCGCTTGGTTACTGGCGGTCACCTTTACCGCGGGATATCAGAAGATTTTTTCTGCGGATCCCACTCTCGGGTTTCTTGCGCAAGCCAGCCATCTCGAATCCCAAATTGCCTCTGGAGCTGTGGCAGCCGAGAAGGTCCGGGCCACCAAGGCTCAGATATTCAATCTCCGCCTCGATGCCGGTGTAACGGCATTGTTTTTGTTCCTCGTGATACTGATCCTTTTCGAGGCCGCCAGAGCTTGGCTGCGCGCTCTGCAAGCGGCCGAGCGCCCCGTCGTCGAGGCGGCCGCTCCAGAGGTGTGATCTTCATGCAATGCTCGCTTCGGCCAACTGTAGCGGCAACGGACTCCTCACAGTCCGGACAGCACCGATGGACGAGTCGAAGACCAACTTCCGTTGCGTGTGATCTCTAGCACCGCCGAACCGTTGAATTCGGAGAGGCAAGCCCGGGCACAGGGCCGGCAGCGATCTATCGTGCCAATCTGCTCGCCGACGGCGGCAACGATCATCCGCCCGTGGCCCTGTTCAGGCCCAAGGTAAGCCCCAGAAACACGGGCTTCAGAGCCATTCCCCAAACTTTTATCGGAACCACGGAGGCAACTCGTCGGTAACCTCCTCGCGAGGGGTTGGAGGAGTCGGTGCGGAGCGTGCCTCGCCGGCACCCCGGGCCTGCGTCGGCGAGAAGCGCAAAAGCCGTGGCGAGCGCGCTGGAGATGGAGGAGTTCGGCGGCTCACTGTAGGCGCCGGCCGCGGCGGCGTGGGTGTATGCCAAACAATGGGAAACGCTGGAACTTGGATCACCGGTGTCTTCGTGGGTGTTCCGCGCCGCCCCACAACTTGCCGCGGTGTTTGGGGTTGCACTTTGGTTGGGGCCGGAACCGCACGGGTCGAAGGTGCCTGCTCCGGCGCCCCGACAGCACGACCCGCCGGCGTCGTTTCCGGAGCCGTCTCACCGGAAACGTAAGACCGAAACACCGCCTGACACTCCTTCGTACTGCGAGCAAACGATAACTCCCGCAACCATGCCGGAACAGTTCCCGCCCGCAGCCGCGCAACGTTCTCGATCAACGCGAGGTAATCATCTGCCGCCGTGACGACGGCCTCGCTAGCCGCGGTCGGGGTACCGCCCAATACCACGGCGCGACGCACACATACATCAAAGGCCACCTCGAAGAGCTGGCGCTCGTCCAATGCCTCCAACTGGGCTCGAGATTTGTTGTCTCGTTCACCCTCCCAGCGTGCAGCCGCCGGGATGGCCATGACGCCGAGCCCTACAACTGCCACGATTTGCGCCAGAACTCTCCTCATCCCTGGCTTCATGGCCGCATCGTGCGGCCATTGCAACTCGGCTCCTGAGAAGCGCCATTTTGGCCTCCGTCGTCGCGACGCGCCTCAACGACGGAGCCCATCCATGGTCCGCTCATTCCACGTCGGCCACGCCCACAGGCCGACCTTCCGCCAGCGGCTCGTACCGGAACACTAGACGACCCTCTTGCGCGTCGACCTCCACACGCCCGCCATGTTGCAGGCGGCCGAAAAGAATTTCGTCGGCCAGCACGCGCTTGATCTCCGCCTGGATCAAGCGAGCCATTGGGCGCGCTCCGAAGGTGCGGTCGTACCCCTTCTCGGCAAGATACTTTCGCGCTGCCGGGGTAATTTGCAGAAAAACCCGCCGCTCGTTCAATTGCGCATCGAGCTGTGCAATGAACTTGTCCACCACGCGCTCGATCACTTCCGGCGTCAGGGGCTTGAAGTGAATCACAGCATCCAGCCGGTTACGGAACTCTGGGCTAAATAGTCGTTCCAGAGCCTCCTGCGATTTGTGCTCGTTCGTACGACCGCCGAAGCCAATCGGAGCAGCAGCCATTTCTTGCGCGCCCGCATTGGTCGTCATGATAAGGATCACGTTGCGAAAGTCTGCCTTGCGGCCGTTGTTGTCGGTTAAAGTGGCATGGTCCATAACCTGCAGCAGAATGTTGAACAAATTCGGGTGAGCCTTCTCGATTTCATCCAACAACAGCACCGCGTGCGGCGATTTGCGGATGGCGTCGGTCAACAAGCCACCCTGATCGAACCCCACATAACCCGGAGGCGCTCCAATCAAGCGCGACACCGTGTGGGCCTCCATGTACTCGCTCATGTCGAACCGAATGAACTCGATTCCCAGTGTCGAGGCGAGTTGTTTGGCCACTTCCGTTTTTCCCACACCAGTAGGACCTGCAAACAAAAAGCATCCTACGGGCTTCTCGGGCTGCCCCAATCCTGCGCGAGACAACTTGATCGCCGACGCCAGTGTATGAATCGCCTCGTCTTGCCCAAACACAGACAGCTTTAAATCCCTTTCCAGGGTTTGCAGCCGTTCACGGTCGGACAACGACACCGAACGAGGCGGAATCTTTGCCATCTGCGCGACGATTTGCTCTACGTCCCTTACACGTACGACGCGCCTGCGCTGCCCTGGGCCACTCTCGGACTGCAATTTCGCCCCGGCTTCGTCAATGACGTCCAACGCCTTGTCGGGCAAATGGCGGTCGTTGATGTAACGCGCCGCCAACTCCACCGCAGCCTTTAATGCAGCGCGCGAGTACGTCACCCCGTGGTGGCGCTCGTAATACTTTTTCAATCCGCGAACGATTTCGAGCGTTTCCTCTACTGTGGGCTCGCCGATTTCGATCTTCTGGAAGCGGCGGGCCAAGGCGCGGTCCCGTTCGAAGTAGTTCTTGTAGTCTTGGTACGTGGTGGCTCCAATGCACCTCAGCTCGCCTGCCTGCAAAGCGGGCTTCAGGATGTTCGATGCGTCGAGCGAACCCCCGCTCGCCGCTCCAGCGCCCACCACGGTATGGATTTCATCGATGAACAGAATGGCATTGTTTTGCTTGCGTAAAGCCGCGATCACACCTTTGAGCCGTTGCTCGAAGTCACCCCGAAAACGCGTACCCGCAAGCAACGCCCCCATGTCGAGGGCGTAAATTTTGGCGTTCTGCAGAGAGCGCGGCACTTTGCCTTTGTGGATCATCAGCGCCAAGCCCTCGGCCAAAGCGGTTTTACCCACGCCGGGTTCGCCGACGAACACGGGGTTGTTTTTTCGCCGGCGGCACAGCACATGCGCGGTGCGCGCCAACTCGCGTTCCCGGCCAATGATGGGATCGATTTTCCCCGCTGCCGCCTTCGCGACAAGCTCCGTAGTGAACAAGGCCAACGGGTCGCGCCCCCGCCGCGGTGCGCTGTCGAACCCCTGCTCGTCGTCGTCTTCGTCCTCCTCCCCAATCTGTGTCCGCGAGTAACCGTCCTCGCCGATCTTCGAGACCCCGTGAGAGATGTAGTTCAACACATCCAGTCGGGTAATTCCCTGTTGCTCCATAAAATAGGCCGCGTGGGAATCTGGCTCGCGGAAGATCGCCACGAGCACATTGCGTGCCTGAATTTCTTCCTTGCCGGCGGACTGAACATGGGCAGCCGCCCGCTGTAAGACCCGCTGGAAGCCCGTGGTCTGTTGTGGCTGCACGGGTAAACCATCCGGAACTCGCTCCAACTGGCGATCGAAAAACGCCTCGAGCGAGCGCTTGAGCGCGTCTACGTCGCCGCCACAATGACGAATGATGTCAATGATGTCTTCGTCGTGCAGCAGCGCATACAGGAGGTGTTCGATGCACACAAACTCGTGCCGGCGCCGGCGCGCTTCATTGAACGCCAACGCTAACGATATTTCCAACTCTCGACTGATGCGCATCGCTCACGCCTCCTCGATGCTGCAACGTAGCGGGTACTCGTGCTGGCGCGCCAGTGCCTCCACTTGCGCCACCCGGGTTTCCGCCACCTCGCGCGGATACACTCCGGCTACACCGATGCCATTGTGGTGCACGTGGAGCATGATGCGCACGGCTTCGGTTTCCGACCGGTGAAAGATCGTCATCAACACGTACACGACGAACTCCATGGTCGTGTAGTCGTCGTTATGCAGTAGAACCTTGTAGAGCTTGGGCTGCTCCAGCTTACGCCGGGTTCTTGTCTTCGGGACCGTGGAGACCTCGTCTTCCCATTCAGGTCGCCGTTCACCCATGCTGTGTCAGGTTAGCACGAAGCCGAGCACGGACAACCAAGTTGCCGCGCACACCGCACGCCACTGCCCGCCACGAAGGCGGCGCCAGGCACCCTACCGCGCGAGCACTCTCACGAGTGCATCCACGTCATCCGGCGAGTTGTAAAAGTGGATGCCCAGGTGCAAGCAACCCTGGCGATGGTTGATTGCGATGTGTTCGCGATGGAGGCGGTGCATCCACGCCTCCGCGTCCTGCCCTGCCGGCGGCTCGAGTAAGATAATGCCCGACCACCGTTCTCCCCCGCGAGGGCTTGCCACTCTCCAACCGTACGGCTCTACGCTCGAAGCAAGGTAATCGGATAGTGCGCGGATCTGCGCGGCGATGCGTTCGGTACCGAGATCGCCGAGCCACTGTACCGAAGCGGCTAGGGCTGCCACCCCCGGCAGGTTGCGCATTCCTTCTTCGAAACAACGCGCATGTTCGCTTACAGCGGTCGTGTAACCCTCGATCGGGCCGCTGGGTTCATCCGGAACTTCGAGGCTCTCCGCGCCGATATGCAAAATCCTCATTCGCGCCCGCGCTGCCCGAGCCACGTAAAATACACCCACCCCTGGTGGGCCCAAAAGCCACTTTTGCGCACCTGCAGAGGCCACGTCCACCGGCAAGCCGCCTGCGTCGAAGGGCAATGCACCCCAACCTTGCACTGCGTCGCAAACGAGCCAGGCATTTTGGCGATGCGCCAAGCAACCTACACCGGCAAGGTCATGGCGGAAGCCGTTGTGAAACTCTACCCAACTCAGCACGACCGCGCGCGTGCGCGGGCTCCACGCGGCCTGGAAGTCGTCCAGCGTCACCCACTCAGCGCGCGGACGCACCCACCGCACCCTCAGGCCAGTCGGCTGCCGGGCCAAAAAAGGAAGCACCGTTGCAGGATGGCTGCCCCAAGGTATGAGCACCTCATCCCCGGGCTCCCACGGTAAGCTTTCCGCCGCCCACAACAGCCCCTCGGTCGTATTGCGACAAAATGCAATTTCCTCGGGACCCACACCGAGAAACCGTGCGACGGTCGAGCGAGCCTGTTCCACCAAGTGCCGCGCCTGAAAAATCTCGAACACGATGCCGTCGCGCGCGAGCTTTCGCAGCACGCCGGTCGCGGCGGCGACGGCGCGGCGGGGCATCACGCCGAGACCGTTGGAGGCGAAATACACGTAGCGTTGCAGCGCTGGAAACTCTGCCCGAATTTCAGCGAGTTCTTGGCGATCGAACGGCTTGGCGCTCACCGGGGTTTTCGTGCCGCTCGCCAAGGTAGCTCGGCGCGCCAACCGCCCATCGCCACACCCGGGTCCATCCGCACGGACACCATCAAATCGGTAACGCCACCAGCCCGCCACCGTCCACAACCAGCGTGTGGCCGGTCACCCAACTGGCGGCCTCCGATGCCAAATAGACCGCGGCATACGCTACATCCTCCGGCCGCCCCAGTCGCTTCAGTGGGTAGCGCTCGGCAACGATTTCTCCTCTGCCTTCCTCCCACAGCAAGCGCGCAAAATCGGTTTGTACGAGACCCGGTGCAATGGCATTCACCCGAACACGCGGGCCGAGCTCCGCCGCAAGCTGGCGTGTCATGTGAATCAACGCCGCCTTGGTCACGTTGTACACGCCCAGCAAAGGGCTTGTCTGGATGCCCCCGACCGACGAGATGTTCAAGACCACGCCACCGTGCGCCTGCATCCAGGACCGCCACGCCAATTGCGTCCAGATCAACGGACCGCGCAGGTTCACCTGCACCGTTTTGTCGAAGCGAGGCAGGTCTGCATCGATCAACGCACCGGCATACGGGTTGGTCGCCGCATTGTTCACCAGGATGTCGAGTGCGCCGAAGCGCTCCATGGTGAATTCCACGCACGCACGTGCCTGATCGAAATCGCCCGCATTGGCAGCACAGTAGGCCACGCCGGCACCAATGTCGCGGGCCGCGTGAACGAGCTCGTCTGCCTTACGTGCCGAAATCACGACCTTGGCGCCGGCATCGTGAAAGGCCTTGGCAATCGCCTTGCCGATACCGCGCGAGCCACCGGTAATGAGCGCCACCTTGCCGTCCAACCGAAGTTCCATAGTTCCCCCTAATCCACCGCACCGCGCTGCTCGAGTCGCGCCCAGGTGTCTTTCAACGTTACCGTTCGATTCAACACCAAGCGGCCCAGGCGCTCCGTGTCCGGGTCGACACAAAAGTATCCGAGCCGCTCGAGTTGGAAGCGTTCCCCAGGTCTCGCCTGTGCCAAGTTGGGCTCGACCCAAGCCTGAGCAACGACTTCAAGAGAATGCGGATTGAGAAAATTCTTGTAATCCAGTCCCTCGCGCTCCGCCCCAGGGTTTTCCACGGTGAAGAGCCGGTCGTACAATCGCACCTCCGCTGGAATCGCATGGGCGGCCGACACCCAGTGCAGCGTCGCTTTGACCTTGCGACCGTCCGGCGTATCCCCTCCACGAGTGGCCGGGTCGTAGGTGCAGCGAAGTTCCACGACTTCGCCCTCCGCATTTTTCACGACGTCGCGGCAAGTAATCAGGTATCCGTAGCGCAGCCGCACTTCGCGTCCGGGAGCCAAACGAAAAAACTTTTTGGGAGGGTGCTCCCGAAAATCGTCGGCTTCGATCCACAGCTCGCGAGAAAAGGGAATCTTGCGTGTTCCCGCCCCTGGGTCTTCCGGATTATTGATGGCGTCCAATTCTTCCACCAAGTCGGCTGGGTAGTTCTCAATGACGACCTTGAGCGGCTTGAGAACGCCCATAAACCGCAGGGCGCGGCGGTTGAGATCCTCGCGGATGCAATGCTCCAACAAGGCGATGTCCACCAGCGAATCGCGCTTGGCGACCCCGATCCGCTTGCAAAAATCGCGAATCGCCTCGGGCGGAACACCGCGCCGGCGCAAGCCGGCCAGTGTCGGCAGCCGAGGGTCGTCCCAGCCGTTCACGTACCCACCTTCGACAAGCTCGATGAGCTTGCGTTTGCTCAACACTGTGTAGCTCAAGTTCAAGCGAGCGAACTCGATCTGCTGCGGATGACAGGGGGTCTCCAACGTGTCCAGGATCCAGTCGTACAGCGGGCGGTGATCCTCGAACTCGAGGGTGCATAGCGAGTGGGTGATGCCTTCGATCATATCCGAAAGCGCGTGCGCGAAGTCGTACATGGGGTAGATGCACCACTTCGTCCCGGTTCGGTGATGCGGCACGTACTTGATCCGATACAAGACCGGGTCGCGAAGATTCAGATTCGGCGAAGCCATATCGATTTTCGCCCGCAGCACGCACTCGCCCTCGCGAAACTTGCCCGCGCGCATGGCTTCGAAGAGGCGGAGATTTTCCTCCACGGTCCGGTTGCGGTACGGGCTTTCCCGGCCGGGCTCCGTCAGCGTCCCGCGGTACTGCCGAATTTCCTCGGTACTGAGGTGGCACACGTAGGCTTTGCCGCGACGAATGAGTTCCACCGCGTAGCCGTAAAGTTGCTCGAAGTAGTCCGAGGCGAAAAACAGCTTGTCTCCCCAATCGTACCCGAGCCAGCGAACGTCCTCCAAAATGGCGTCCACGTACTCTTTGTCTTCCTTTTCGGGATTGGTGTCGTCGAACCGCATGTGGCAGACGCCGCCAAACTCTTGGGCCACACCAAAGTTCAGGCAAATGGATTTGGCGTGCCCGATGTGCAGGTAACCATTCGGCTCGGGGGGAAAGCGCGTCACAACGCGGCCGCCGTTTTTTCCCGCGCGGACATCCGCCGCAATGATCTCGCGAATGAAGTCGCGCGGGGCTTCTCTGTCCTCGGTTTCCGTTGCAAGGCGCTCGTGCTCCATAATGCCAGTGCATTGGTCATAGGGAGCCAGCCTATTCGGGTCAACGCTACCTCTATTGCATTGAAGTGGAAACTCGGGAGTAAACAGGCCATGACCACGGTTCACCGCGAAAACATTGGCACCGTGCGCGTGCTCGCTTTGGCGCGTCCTCCGGCAAACGCCATTGAAGAAACTCTCCTCACGGACCTCAAAGCGGCTTTGACCGAGGCGGCAGCGGACCCTGAGGTCCGGGCAGTGGTGCTCACGGGGAGCGGGCGTTTTTTCAGCGCCGGGTTCGACTTCCATGTTCCCCGCCGCGACGAGGACCAGGCAGCGGCGTTTTACGAACTTTACCGCGACACACTGGTGGGGCTGCTCTCGTTCCCGAAACCCACGGTGGCCTGGGTCCAAGGACACGCCATTGCCGGTGGACTGATCTTCGCCTTGGCTTGCGATTATCGCCTCGGCTCGGAGGGTGACTACAAAGTCGGGTTGAACGAGGTCGCCGTCGGGGCGGCATACCCGCGGGCGGCCATGGAGATCGTTCGGCTACGCCTGCCTCATGCTCGCGCCGCCGAGCTGACGCTCGGCGCCGTGCTCTATCCTGCTCGAGAGTCGGTCCGCTTGGGGTTGGTGGACGAGCTTCTTCCCCAAGAGCAGGCCCGCGACATCGTATTGCGCCGTGCTGCGCGACTCGCCGCCTACCCGGCCGAAGCGTACGCGCATACGAAACGAGCGCTGGTCGCTCCTGCACTCGAAGCGATCTCAGCGGAAAGCGCCGAAGAAGCCCGGGCGACCCGAGCCGTGTGGCAGTCTCCAGAAGGGCGTGCGGCGCGACACCAGCAACGCGACAGGCTTTCAGCGAAATCGGCCTCGCGAGGGAATCAGGGCTCCAGCGCGTAAAGAACGCTGTTCGCGGGCACCTGTGTCCACACGAGCTTTGCCGGGCTGCCGGGCCAAGCGACCTCGACACGAGCAACCGGCTCACGGCTGTCGCCGAGGCCGAAGTGAGCCACTCGCTCGTTGTGGCCGAGGTAGTTGCTTCCGCCGTCGATCTCCCGCACCTGCAGCGCCGCGGCGGGCGACCGCCACACCCGCACGCGCGCGCCAATCCTGGGAGGGTTGGAGTCCGCTCCCCCTATTGCCCAAGGTTCGGGTTTTCTACCCCGCCCCAGACCCAACACAACGAGATCTACCTAACCCTGGGCGAAATGAAGCGCATCCCCACGACGTGCCCCCGAGAGAGATTCGCACATCGGGAGCATCCCAGAGCCCGTTCAACCGGCGGCGACGGTTCCGCTGGGGAGGAGACTTTGCGCCCATAGCCAACCCAGGGCCCGAGGAGCCCGGGATTTGCTCGTGAGGGACGGCCTGGAGTCAACTCCGCCGGAAACCATCGAGCCTCACAAAGCCGGTTCGGCCTGCCACGCGGCCATGAACTTGGGTGTTGGCACAATGCGTCAGCGGAATTGGGCGGCGCGGCGCGCCAAAAGGACGTCACGCACCTGGCGCGCACATGCTTCGGGTTCTCTCAGAATCGTCCGGCCCCAAAACGTAAGTACCACCCAACCTTTTGCTTGCAGGAAGTTACGTTTTTTCGCGTCAAGTTCCAGGCTTTCCGGGTTGCCGTGATAGGCATATCCGTCGCAGTAGACAGCAAGTTTCTCGCGCGGCCAAGCAAAGTCGGGAACGGTCACGATTCGACCTTTTTCGTCCTTCACTTGAAAGTCACGGAGTCCATCCCCAATGCCGAGCCGCTCGAGAGCGGCGCGCAGCGGCTCCTCGATCTCGCCTTGTGGATATCGTCTTAGGGCTTCATCATACCCCTCGGAACGGCTCTCCATCATCTGCCGGAGGCGTGCTGACCCGACACCATACCTTGCCGGTTCCGGGGCGACGCGATCCATCCCAGCCATGGCCAACAGGATGTCCCGAACAAGATTCTTATCGAAAACCGGGTGCCAACTCTGGTTTCGATAATGCTTGAGACAGCGGTAGCAGGCCTTGGCACACTCGTGACCGTAAAGTCCTTCTTGTGCCTCCCTGGCCACCTCCGGCAGGCGCTCGGCCATTTCTTCCAAGTAACCCGCTCCGCCCGGGACCGTTTCGTAAAAGACGACTTGCTCCGCTCCGGATCCTGAAGGGGGCCTACGGACAAAAACCCCAAGCTCGTCTGCCTCGAGCTCAAGAAGCCTTCCCGCTCCTGCCCGCAGCGCCTCCGCCAAAGTTGCAACCGTAGGCGAGAGGGTTCTACGTCCCACGGAACGCGCATCCTCCCTGCTCGGGATGTTGAGAATCAGGCAATCGGTCTGAAAGCGATGGGCGAGGATCAGTGGCACGGGGGCACCCCTGCAAAAACGCTTGTGGTATTCATTCCAACTCGTTATCTGTCTTTTGTGGTTTTCGTCGAACGGGTCGTAGGGCAAGTGGCGTCCACAATCGGGGCAAAGCCAGAAGCGCCGTCCCTCCCCGACCTTGCTTTGCATCGGTCCCCAGTTGGTCACGAGGATCTCCGCTAGGGACAGTAGTTCTACCGGATGTAGCGGATACGGGTACAGGCGGCAGGCTACAGCCGTCTCCGCAAGCAGGGATTCCCGGCGGTCGTAGATTTGACGCTGCCTCGATTCTTCTTCCGATGTAATTCGGAGATTTTCTTCTGCTTCAAAAGCATCGACGAACACCACGTCGAACGCGCCCTCAAGGGCTTCGCCACACCGAGGGCAGGAGTTTCGCCCGCTTTCCACGGCCTCGTCACACGCTCTGCAGAAGTGAAAGGCCTGGAGACGGCCTGTGGCTTCCGCGTCACTCCGAGCCGCCCCGGCGGCGAGCCTTCCGGGACCACCTGGGTAAAGTACGCGGATCGAACGCAGCTTATGGCCGTTGGCGTAAACGAAGTTGCCGGGAGCGAACTCCTCGATCGCCACCGCGGCGGCTCGGTAGATCGTTGGTGTATCCGGCACCCCGGGGTCGAGGCTAAAGGTTTCGACAGGGAACTGGTACGCGGGCAGAAGCTGCTGCGTGGAGAGATAGTTCAAGGTGTACGCTCGTTCACGGTCTTGGGTGATCTCAAAGTAGGCACGCTTTCGTGCCGCTGCCTTCTTTTCATCTTGGCGTGGCGAACCTATGGTCGAAAATTCCCGGAACTCCCGATCGAGTTGCGCCACCCGTTGCCACCAGCGCTCTAATACGCCCAGCAGCTCCTGCTCGAAGCCATCCACCAAGACGGTGACGTCCTCCACACCATAGCGGTTTACGCGGCCCTCCTCCCGGTCGCGCTCCATGACCTTGAGGAGTTCGCTGGCCAATTCGTCACGCCGGGTCCGTATTTCGGCGAAGAGTTCGTCCAGTAGCGTTCGCCGCCAGGCAGTGGGCCGCTGAATATCGTCGAGAAGCTCCCCCAAAAGGAAAGGCAGTCGAGCCTCGAGGCACGACAGCAAATACGCCCGAAGATGCCGGGACACGATCTTGGGGTTATCCAGTCGAAGGCGGGGCGGATCGAAACGGCCCGATACAAACCAATCGGGGCGTTCAAAAGCGAAGCGATCATGGGCTCCGCCGGCGCAGAAGGTGGAGACGAATCCGATGCGCAACCTTCGACCGGCGCGGCCTACCCGCTGCGCGTAGTTCGCCGGCGTCGGGGGTGCGTTGCGTAGCACCACCGTGAGCAACGGGCCGATGTCCACACCTAGCTCCAGGGTAGGCGTGCAAACAAGGGCATCGAGCCGGCCCTCTTTGAAGTCCGTCTCCCGCCGGGCTCGCTCCTCGCCGCCGATCTGGGCACTGTGCTCCGCGATGGCGAGACGTCCGGGAGGCCGCTCCAGGTAAAGACGAACGTAATAGTTTTCCCAATCCAATTGCGCGGGCACCAGCCGGCCGGACTGGCACTTCGGCGTGGGGCAGATCGGCAAGGAATAGGCCCGCCAGGCCTGGCAGGCGTTACAGCGGTAGCCCTCGTCCGCGAAGCGCAGCCAGATTCGCCGCGGATCCACCTGAAGCGCTTCGAGACGCGGGACTTGTTCCCCGCGAGGAATGGGGAACCGCACCGGGACGAGCAGCTCATACTCCTTGAGAAGCGGCACTACGCCCCGGAGAAACGCCTCGGCCAACTCGCGGTTTCCGGTCAGACGGGCCGCAAGCTTGTGCGGCGCGGTAAGTTGAGTGGCACGCGGATTCTCCTGCACAAATCCAAACAGGCGCCCGCTTTTGCGTATGTGGTCGGGGCGGTCCAACGCAAATGCCCTTGGCGCCCGGTCCCGGTCTGGGAAGCGGACACTGTAAGGCTCGGATTCCAGCTCCCGGTAGCGCCGTTGCCGCTTGGGGTCGATGTACTCTGTGAAGAAGGGCATTTTCGTGCCCGTCTCGGGACGGCCATCGTAAGCCACGGCGCGGTTCTTGCGCATGACGTCGAGGACGGCGCGGACCAAGTCCAGCGCCGTGTCAGGCTGAAGGCCGACTCTATTTGCTGTGGTGAGGAACCGTTCAGCCTTGGCAAGCTCTTCGAGTCCTTCGTACTCGACAGCCACCAGCCCGAGGTTTTCCAGCGACGCGCGCTGGCGGCTGTAACGGGTGAACTCGTTGGCGAGCTGATAAGTGAGTGCGTCGAGCCAGCGTTCCCGCTCGGGCCGCGATGGACGAGAAGGAATCAGACCCATTTTCTGAAAACGGTCGAAGACCCGATGGGGAAGCTCAGTCAGGTACAATCCGTTTTCAGCGGCCTCCCTGAGTTCGTGCGCAATCACATGACGCAGGGCAAAGGCCCGGTGCTTATCCGCCGTATAGCCTGCTTGATGGGCCGCATCCTGGCGGTTGTCGGTAAAGACGAGGAGCTTGCGATCTTCTCCCCAAAGATGGTCTAAGTGGTGGGTCGCAAGCACCGATACGGTGGAGGCCGTGCCCGTACGCAGCGGGGTCACGATGTCCCCCCTAGGGTATGTGTCCCCGCACGCCGGGCAGGTGCTGAGTTTGCCTCGATGTAGGAGCATATGTACCGTCGTGCGGTTACAGGAGGGGCAGAGACTGCCCGGATCCGAAACGAGGCGACCACATCCAGGGCACACCCCAACCCGCCGAAGCCGCGCCTCGGCCGCTTCTCGCCTGCGGGCACGCCACTCTGTTTCGGCTTCCACCCGATCCGGCCCCTCTTCAGTGTCTTCTTCGTCCGTTGTCCCTGGGGCTTCCGGAAGCTCGCGGATTTCGTGGGTGAGAAAACCCGTCCTCTCGTCACTGAAAAAGTCACCCGTTCCCACCGGAAGATCGTCGTCCTCCGGCTCGAACCGTACCTTGACAAAGTCTTGCCCGCAGGTGCGGCAAAGGGCCGCAGGTCGGGCGACCGATCCGCATCGGGGGCATTCACTCCCACCGTGGGGGACCAGCGTGCGGCAGTCGGGATCGAGGCACAACGCCACGTCGTAAATGCCGTGGAAAAAGGTGTGCAGCTTCGGCCGAAGCCGCGGTGGGTGCTCCTCATCGCCTACGCTCCCTGCCAGCAAGTAGCCCTCGACTTCCAGTCGCACCCGCCCGGGGTTGGCGTCCATCCGATCCGGGAACGTCCTCCGCAGATGCTCTACGGCATCGTCTACAGTGTGCGGTTCGGCGAAGAACGCTTCGAGTTCTCGCACGATCCGGTTCCCCTGCAGTACTGCCGACACGCGCTCAGCGATAGGCCCATCCGTAGGGCACATTCTTCCGCTAAGGGTCTCGGCGAGGGTTACAACCTGACGATCGTCAGTGGGGTCGAGCGTGGCCAGGGTGGTGTCGTCGATTTCGGGAAGCGGCGGGATGTACTCCTCACCAGCTTCCACCCTGCGAGTGTAGGTCTCGCCGACCACGTCGCCGGCGAACAAGGTTTCCCCGAAGAGGTGAGAAGCGAACCGGGCGAGGGCTTCCACGCCACCCTCTTTCGAAGCCACCGTGGCCGAAGTTCCGATGGCTACGAGGTCGCCCGCTCGAAGTCTTGCCTGCGTCTTGAGCCGGCGGATGAGGCAGGCGATTTCGGTGGCCAGTGCGCCCCGGTAGCTGTGGATCTCGTCGAGTACCAGATAGCGAAGCGCAGGGGTAAACAAGTGCCGGTCGTCGTGGCGGACGAGTAAAAAGTCGAGCTGCTTGTAGTTGGTAAGAAGAATGTCCGGTGGGTTCGCGCGGATGGCAGCTCGGGTGAGGCGTTCCGTTTCGGCCGGCTGCTCGCGGAGCGACTGGGCGGCCGTGTCGCTGTCGCCCGTATAAAGGCCAAAGGAGATATCGAGCCCTGTACCCCTCAGGAGACGCCGCAGGCGTTCGAGCTGGTCGTTTGCCAAGGCGTTCATGGGATAGACAAGGACGGCTTGAAGGCCTTGAACTCCTTCGGCCTTGCGCCGGAAAATCCCATCGAGAATCGGAAGCAAAAACGCCTCGGTCTTGCCCGAACCCGTACCGGTGGTCACAACGAAGGATCGGCCGGCCCGGGCGATACGAAAGGCCCGCTCCTGGTGCGCGAAAAGTCTCTCTTTGCCAAAAGGCCATCGGGCCTTGAGCAATTCGGGATGGGCGACACTTTCTTTTACTAGTTCGCCAAGTGTCGGCCCGAGTGCGAAATCACGCGCCAACGTAACGTACGGCCCCTTGACCACCACGTCGGTTTGCTCGAGGTGTCGCTCGAACTGCTCGCGGAGTTTCGGATCGAGGAACCGAAAACTCGTCCGTAGGAAACTGCGATACTCGGCAATGAGGTCGCGAACTGCGCGAGGGATGTTGGGAGTCATGGCACATTCCTCCCTTCTCTGGACAGAAGGCGCATCTTTCGCAGACCTTCCAGCGTCTGGGCGATACGTTCCACGCCAAATGCCTTCCGCGAGAGTTTGGGCTTCCACTCTGCGATGGACTGGATGTGGGCCAGAACGGTCTTCGGCGTCACGGCGCTACCGCGGCGCTGGAGTTCGACTGCCGCCGCATGCACGGTGGTCCAGCGTTCGAGAATATCGTCCCTGAAGGTGCGGAACTCTTCCAGTAGACTCGCGGCTGGCTCGATGGCGATGTAGCGCTGTGCGTACTTTAGAGCCTCTTCGATCTTACGACCCGGCTTAAAATGGGTGTCCTTGCGCGCGATCAACCAGCCCTTCTGCCGCACGGCGATATCCTCCGGCCCTTGGTAGCGAAGGCTCGGGGCGTAGGGGCCGGCGGCCTGCTTGCGAAACTCATTGAAGAGGCCCGTATCGGTAGCGGCTTCTATCAGATAGAGCATCTTTTGCACCCGGAAGCGGCTTACTGGGTGGCCTGGGGAATAGAGTTTGTGGACGACCCAAGCAAAGACGGCCGCTTGCTGAAAAGCTTGGCTTGCCTTTGGCTAGCGTAGGGCTTTTGGTGAATAGGTTTGCGGCGTTTCCGCAGCCCGGGCAGGCCCCGCTGCCAGCATGGCGTAGATCTCGCTGCCTTCCGCCTCATGCTTCCACTCCTGCACGCGCTCTTGGAGGTAGGCGTAAAACTCCGGGCGCTTACGGGCGAAGACCGGGAAGGTGGAGAGGATGTACTCGAAGTCGTCGGGCGTTAGGCCGTAGGCCTCGGCAACGGCGCGATTGACGAGCCAAATGGGTCGCCAAGCGTGTTGTACTTGAGAGATATGCTCGATACCCAGCGGATGGGAGCTGAACGTTTGAAATACTTTAAGTTTGTTCGTGACTTGGGGGGGTAGCGTAGCGACTCGTGCCATGTAGGTGAAGTTCAGGTGCGTGGCTGCTGTACGCAAGACGAATCGTGAAATCTACAGCAACCGAGTTAAGAATGATCGCCATTGACGTCAGGCGGGGCTGAATCGGAGATTATGCAAGCCAACGTGTTGCCCGCACACGACCCTTCCGGCAGCACCGCCGCGATGCAAGTGCGTTCGTTGGTGTTGCTGGCGATGTCGCGGAAGACGAGCTTGGGGCCGGGGTCGGGGGGCTTGCCGTACTTCTTTTCGCACGCCTCCAGGCTCACCCAGCGCTCGATGGGCTTGATGTCCACTAGGAACTGCTCGATGTGCTTGCCCTCATATAGTGGCCAGAAGCCTTTCTCCGCCATGCGCTTGCGGATCTCGGGCCAGGCGGCAGGATCGTAGTAGGGCGGGCGGTCGGTGGTGCCGGGCACGGGGCCAAGGACCTGGCGCGGGTTACAGAGCTTGCCGGTTTTGGGGTCGGTCCAGAGGTCGCGGTCGTTGGTCATATCGAACTCTCTGTAAAACCGCGCATTCCAGGTGCCCGGGCCCTGGTCGCCGAGAAGAGGCCGCGGATTTACTGGATTGCCATCTGCGTCGTAGCCGTACATCTTGAGCAGGATCTCGCGGTCGCGGGGGGTTCGGTATTCGAGAAAGGCAAGCGTACCGGGCGAAAGGCGCTCGAGCTCCTGCCTCCGGATGGGCACCATCCATGGGGCAGAAAACGGTTTTACCTTCTCCTGCCCCAGCTCCCGGTAGCGGGCAGTGGCATTAAGTTCCGCAAGGTCGTGCCGCATGAACGCCGCCTGAAAGGAGGCGTCGGGCGCTAGGCGAGAGGCGTTAGGGGTCAACGGAGTTTCGCGATCAGGGTTGCCAACATCCGACTGAGTTCGTTTATTTCCCGAAGCAGAGGTGCCAGCTTTCGCGGAGTGAGATACTCCAGGTCTCTGCAAATGAGCAGTTCGGTCTCCAGTTCCAGCAGAGAGCCCCTCGCCATCGATAGATGATGGCGGTACTCGCCGCTCGCCTGCCGACCATAGCCCTCCGCAATGTTCGACGGTATCGAAACCACCGCTCGACGCATCTGCGAAGCCAAGCCCCATCGTTCGTTCTCCGGAAGGCTTTTGGTCGCTTCGTAAACGGATCTCACCAACTGCATGCTCCGTTGCCAGACCTTGAGATCTTTGTAATCCATTATCTTGCTCATCTATTCCTCCCTCTCGCCTTTCGCCTCTCGCCTCTCGCCTAAACACCAGGCTCACGAACTTGTAGCGTGAATCAATCGGAAAGATCTTCTTGCGGTTCTCGAAGGCGTAGAAGCGTTCGACAGTCGAGTGCTCCAGGAGCAGGTGGCGAAGCCCGGTGCACCCCTCGTTGTTGTAAACGGCCGAAGGTGCGACGAAACCCACGCGCCCGCCTTGACGCACCAGTTGCCAGCCGCGCTCAACGAAGAACTTGAAGGCATCGGGGTCGCCGCCGGTGGTCTTGCCGTCCACCTTCCAGTCCTGGAACTGGTAATCACCGCCTTTCTTGAGGCAGGCGGCAAGCGTTTTGACCCGCTCTTCGTAATCCTCGAACGCCTGGGCGAGGCCCGGGACTTCGCTATGGAGCTCTCTGATCCGCCGGTCCAGTTCGCCGCCTACAAAAGCGCGGATGAGGATGTCGTACCGGCCGTAGAATTCCTTGCGGTCGGGCTTAATCTTATCCCACGGCGGGTTGCCGAGGACGGCGTCAAACCCCGGGCTCTCCTCGTCCAAGAAGACCTCCGGGAACTCCAATTCCCAGTGGAAGAAGCGCTCGCGCTCTCGGACGCGCTCGAACTCGGGCCACCAGGGCCGGCCCTCGGCGTAAGCATGGAGGCGCGCGGGATCGTGGATGAGTCTCGTAAGCGTCTCCCACTCCCGCCAGATCTCGGGTATGAAAGCACTTGCCGAACGCACATCGAAAAGCAACCTCGCTGCCTGCAGCGTTTCCTCGGCCTTGCGGCGCAGGTGCTCCTTGTAGCGCTGTTCCTCGGTGCTCTCGGGCTGGATGCCTTCGCGGAGAAGGTCCTCTGGCCGCACTGTATCAATGAGGCGGCGAAGGCGGGCGGCCTCACGGATAGCCTCACGGACTTTGTTCTGGAAGGGCAGGAACCCTTGTTGAGGATTCTTGTTGCGTTTACTCGGAAGCGGCGGCTGCTCGAGCCGGGCCATCCAACTCCCCAAAAGCGAATTGCCGCAGCGGATGTGGTGCTGGAAGTAAGTAAGCGGCCGGTCGCCGGCCAGCGACTCGATCCAGAGCGCCACCTGGGCAAGCTGGACCGCGGTAGGGTTCAGATCCACGCCGAAGAGGCAGCGCTCGGCGATGCGGCGCTTGCACCAGGCTCGGGCCTCGGAGTTCGCGGCGCGGGCTTCTTCGTCGGAAGCCTGCCAGTGGTCATCCCAGCCCTGGCCGGTGGTGGTGCGAAACTCCAGCGGCGCCTTGCCGCCGTACTCTTTTACGTAGGCGTGGTGCAAGGCCTGGCCGAGAAAGCGCATCGCTTCCACGAGAAAGTGTGCACTCCCACAGGCAGGATCGAGGATGCGCAGCCGCTCGATTTCTGCGGCCCGCTTTCCTTCAATCAGCGGGCCTAGGGCGTGGCGGACGAGGTCCTGCACCAGAGGCCGGGGGGTATAAAAGGAACCCGAGCCCTTCCGGGCGGGGCCGGGGACGAAGTGAAACGCTCCCGGCTCGAGGCGGCGGAGCAGACGGGCGGTGGCTCCTTTCTCGAGCCCCTCGCCTTCCTCGGCGCCGCTTTCCTCATCGTCCGGTGTCGCTTCAAGCTTGTCATCCTCTATTGCGTTTATTGCGTTTATTGCGTTCTCTGCCTCGTCGGCGTCTTCATTGGGCGCGCCGGGGTGGTGGAGCTCGGCGGCGGTTCCTGCAACGAGGGCAACCTCGCCCTTCAGTGTCAAATTGTTTTTCTCGCAGAGGCGGCCAAGTTCCCCGGGCGGCAAAACGTACTCACGGCCTTGGACCCGTACCTCGATGAGGGTTTCCCGGGCGATGCGGGGTTCGAATTCGAGAAGCCCTTCGTAGACAGCGCCTAAGTTCTCGATGTCGAGCTCCCGAAACGAGACGCGCTCGCGGCCCACGCCGCGCCGGGGTTGGGTGGTGGCGAGATCGAGGATCAGCCGGGCGACCTCGCGGTCGGGAAGCCGGGCCTCGTCGAGAATCCTTCCTGCGGGCGTGGCGCGGGAAAAAAAGTCGCCGCCCCGGGGCGGGATGTGCTCCCAGGGCGTGACGGCCGGCAAGCCCTCATCGTAAATTCGAAAGAGGGCCCGCAGCCGCTCCCAAAGGAAGCACCGATTTTCAGGCCACTGTCGGGCGGAATCACGCAGAACCTCTTCGAGGAGGCCCGTGGCAGAGTAGCTTTCCCGGTAGAGTTTGTGCTCATCGAGACGGGGGTCGCGAGCTTCGGCGTAAAGGATGAAGAGCAGCCGATAGAGGCCCAGCAACGCTGCGTCGCGGAAGTCCCGGATGGATGCCTCGCCAAGCTCCAGGGGTGAGCGGATGGCGCCGCGGGCTACGGCGTCGGCTATGAGGCCGGAGACGAGGGATTCGGCTGCCCGAAAGACCGCGCCTTTCAGATCCTCGGAAACGCGCTCGGCGTGTTCTCGGCTTTCGCGCTCAATGGCTTCAATAGAGGCGTGACCGTCCTCATCCGGGGTGAAGTTCGAGGCCGAAAAGAGGCTGAGGAATGCCGCAAAGGCGTCGGGGTCCTCGTCTTCGGCCAGTGCCGCGAGATCCGCCTCCAGGTAAGCGCCGCGCGGACCTTCTCCAGGGGCTCGAACCAGGCGCAATCGCTCGCCTGTCACAAGCAGCCCGTAGGTTAAGGCATGGCGCGCTAGGTGCTCACCCAGCCGCTGCATGGGGTTAGCGCGGCCACGCCCGCCATCCAGGTCCTCATCCCAGCTCCCACAGTAGGCGAAAAGGAGCGGCGGCTTCCCTCGCTCCTCAGCCTCGGCGCTCGGGAAAAGGGCGTGGATGCGATCCTCTCCTGCACCAAGGTGAAAGCCAAGCACGTCGCGAAGGAGAGGACGAATAAAGCTCTCCCGCGTTGCGGTCGCATTTTCGGCTCTTCCTTCCGCTCGCTCGCGGATACGGCAGAAGCGGGCCAAAGCAATATCCACGGTGCGGTCTGTCGCGGCCTTTCGCCCCCTGCTCCCTCTCCGGCCAAAGACGCTACCGAGATAGTAGTCAGATAAGAAACCCCGCGCGTTTCGAAGGTGCCGCAGGTTCATCATGCACCCCCTTCCGGCACGAGAAACAGCGCCCCCAGAGGTTGCGGCGCGGGCGGTTCGCCGACCTTCTCGAAGCCAGCGATTTCTTCAAGGCGCTGACTGCGAAAGGATTCAACCAGCTTCCGGCGCTCCTGGAAACCAGACCGGGGCTCGCGTTCGGCAAAAAGGTACTGCTGTCCGGTGGTTTCATTCATCAACCCCCTAGCCCGCTTCTCCTCGTCCGCGATCTCGCGCAGCCGGTCCGCAGTGTCCCGCTCGAGGGCGCGGCGGAGTATTTCGGCCTGCTGGGACCGGCGAGCTCGAAGTTGCTCCGCCCGGCTTGCGAGCCACCGCGCCGCCTCTACTCGAGCGATTTCACGGAGTTTCTCGAACCGCGTCTCGAAGAGGCGGATCAGATCTTCTTTTTTTACCTCGCCTGCCGGGGCGGACTCTAGCCAGCGGAGATTTTCCTCGGGCGTTCCCAAAATCGCCCCCTCGATGCCCACGCGGATCGGAAGCATGTGCTCCTCCAACAATCCGCCGCCGCCCTCGATGCGGCCGAGCCAGGTGAACAGCACCGAAGGGGCCTCATTGGCCGATACGAGCCGAGCCGCCAGGCGCCGGGGTGGGAGACCGCGGACGTTCGGATAGACCTGAAGCAATCGGCGGCGGGCATCGGCGGCGAGGGCCTGCACCAGGGGGTGAAGCGGCGTAAGGAACTCCACATCATCGGCCCGCGTGCGCGCTGCGATAGATCGGCGGAAAGTTGCTGCGGGGTAAACCGGTTTAACCTCCGGGCCCCGATAGTTCCAAGGAACCTCGATGCGATACACCCCCTCCATGTTCGGAAGGGAGGACACGGCCTTTGAACCCAGCATCCCCAGAACCAGGCGTTCCAGGTCTTCATCGTCTTTGAGCAGTGGCTCCGGGGTGTCCAGGAGATCAAGGATTCGGCGCAACTCCTTTTCCGTGCTCTCTCCGGTGGTCAATAAGGGTTGAAGTCCCCGTAGGAACTCGGCGGTTCGGTCTTCGAAGTCCCTCACCAGTTGTCGTTTTCGCGTTTCAATATCGGGGGTCTCAGCGTCCAAGCTGACGAGTTCCTGTTGGATCTCAACCTGCCCTTGGATTAGGCCCAGGACGTCCGGGGTGGAAACGCGATCGGCGGCCATGCGTTCGATTTTCTCGACAAGGCGGCTCAGGACGTCATCCTCGGGGCTGTCCGGATAGTAGAGGTAGCGAATGAAGGGCGGGCGGGTTTGGCCGTAACGGTCGACGCGGCCATTTCGCTGCTCGAGGCGGTTAGGATTCCAAGGGAGTTCCACATGCACGATGCGGCGGCAATGGTACTGAAGATTGAGCCCCTCGCTGGCCGCGTCGGTCGCAAGCAGTACACGCGTGTCGGGGGTGGCAAAACGTTCCTGGCGGCGGAGCCGCTGCTGGCGGGTGAGGCCACCATGGAGCCGGACGTATCGATCCTTGAGAACTGGCTCGGCGTCGAGGCGCTCGCAAATGGCCTCCAGCGTGTCCCGATACTCCGTAAAGACAATGACTTTTTCGTTGGGATCTTCGGTGAAAACCCGCTTCAATTCGGCAACTAAGGCCTCGATTTTTGGGTCTCGATGGGCGAGTTTCCGAAGCAGGGTCCGGATGCGCTTGAGGTTTTGCACTTCGGAACGGCGGCGCCGCTCGTCTTTTGGAATAGCCGCGCGCAGGATGCGCCGTGCGGTGCGCTCGCTCTGCGCTTCGGTCAATGGCAAATCTGCCTGATAGTCTCGTAGTTCCGAGAGTGGTGGGGCTTCCTCACGGGCCTCCTCGCGGGTGAGGGCTTCGAGGCGATGTTCAATGGTGCGCTCCAGCGCCCTGCGGGAAGAAAGCGCCCGCTTCTTGACAATCTCCATGGCAAATCCGACAAGGTCGGCTTCTTCTGTTCCCTGCGCCTGTCGCGCGGTGCGCGAGCAGTAAGCGGAAACTTGTTTCATCAGCTCGAGTTCCTTTCCGGAGAGAGGAACAGGCACTCCCTCGACCGTTCGTTCGGGAAAGACCGGGACCTCGGCCCCATCTGCGCGACGTCGGATTTGTCGCTTCATCCTTCGCACCATCGCGGTTTCCACGCGCCGGCGGACGTGTTGCGGGGAACCGGCCAAGGTAGCCATCGAGGGCTCTACCAACTCGAGCAACGACCGAAAAGAATGCGGGTAGCCGTTATGGGGCGTTGCCGTAAGCAGCAGGAGACTGCGGCTTGCATCCCGCAGAGCGAGCCCGAGGCGGGTACGCTGGGTTCGGTACGGGTTTTGTGGGGTGCCCGATTCGGCCAACGCGTGGGCCTCGTCTACGATAACCAAGTCCCAGCGCTTTCGTAGCGCCCGGTTGCGGACCGTTTCCTTTTTCACGTAGTCGATCGATGTGATCACGAAGGGCAGCGCATCCCAAGAGCTCACGCCCGCAGGAAGGCTTTCCTGAGCCGTTGCCAAATCGGCGGCGTTGCCGATGATCTGGAAGCGAAGACCAAACTTGTCCTCGAGCTCAACTCGCCACTGCTCCATAAGTCCAGGGGGCGTGACAATGAGAACCCTGCGCACCCGCCCGCGGGCCATCAGCTCCAACATTGCCAGCCCAGCTTCGATTGTCTTCCCCAGACCGACGTCGTCGGCGACCAGAAGACGGGGTTGCGGTTTGGCTAGGATGCGCAGCGCGGGAGCAAGTTGGTAGGCCTCAAGCGCTACGCGTCCGAAGCGGGCTCCCCAAAGGACGCCGGTTTCGCGCGCAAGCGTGGCCGCCAGGATGCAGTGGGAATTGGCCCATGCCGTGTAAGAGTCGAGGTGCGATAAGTCGAAGGCAATGTCTTCGCTCGGAAGCAGCAGGGCCTCCTCTGGCGGAGAAACCACGGAGAGGGAGTTCGGGGTCTCGCCATCGAGGGCCTCGAGCTCCAGGACTCGCCTGCCACCAGTGAGTGCCGTCGTCGAGCGCACCACCCATGGACGGTCGCGAAGGAGTATGCGGTCGTTGATTCGAAGCTCCACGTTGCTCATGAACGACCTCCTGACAGTGGAACGGCCGACCGCTTGTCGCGCGCGCCGACCACGAGACAGCCCTGCCTTGTCGCTTGGTGTTCCGGACATTCCTGCTCGTTCGGCCCTGTATGACATTCGCCAAGCGCAGCCTCGTCGGTGCACCGCATGAAGCGATCGAGAGCCTCGCGGTCGCCGTGTAGCTGGGAAGCAACGAGGCTTTCCCATGTCTCTCGAAAAGTGCACCGAAGTCGGCGGTTTTCGCGAGACCTCAGGACCACCGGCTGCTGTCTCCCTTGTCCGTTGCAGCAAGCGGACTGACGGCTCACCGTTGGGTGAATCTGGCCGAGAGCTGTCTCGAACCGCGCCAGCAGATCTTCCGCACGAGCTCCGCCCCGATTCTCTATTCCTGCCTGGCAGGGGCACAGCTTGTGGCGTAATTCCTGCCTGGTGGGCGCTTTGGCTTGGTGTGTGTTTTCGATTGTGCGCCAGCGGCCCGACGGTGCGTGTACGGAACAATGCGGAGCGCTGCGGGCTTGTGCGCCGCTCGGGTGAAAACCTGCTCGATCGCGGACCTCCGTACTCGCGTGGAATCGCTCGCCGCTTTGACGTCCTCCGTGCTCAGAGCCCCGCGAAAGGACGACTTCCGCGGTAGAGCTGTACAGCAGCTTTCCCGAGGGACACGACCGGAGCGGTTCTCTGGCACGCCCGGAGCGGGGACCTTTTTTATCGCGTACGACAGCTTTGCGAGCCTCTCGCGCTTGCCCATTGCCTCGACACCCTCGAAGGCCACCGAGTTGCAGGTATGGCCAAGGGCAAAGTGGACCGACTCGTTCATGCCATCGTTGCGGCAGCCATGGAACTCGGCGAACGCAGTGAAGCACGCGCGGATACTGGGCGAATCCTGGCCAGCGTCGTGGAATACAAACGCGGCGACAACAAGTTTTACCCGGCGGCATGATCTTCACCCCCAACCTCGGTGTGGAATACCTGGGCCTGAGGCGGTTACGGCCCTTGCCGCTTCTGCCACCTAGGCGTCAACGGCAGAGGCTGGCTGGTGCAGGTGCTTGCCATCGCAGCTCGCCCAGGTCGACAACATCGGGTGTGAAGTACGAGCGCCATAGTTGCCCAGCCCACCGGTCAGAGGGCTCTCTTATTACCCGGCGCGCAACTGAACTCAAGCTACATCCAACGACAACGCGGACCTACCGATAGAACATCTCGTCCGAGACGACACGGGCGCCGACCTCCTGCCAGCCGCTCTAGGCCTCATCGGCATCCCCCAATGGATACACCTGCTCGAAACCCTCGAATCGCCCACATCTCCGTATCTCCTTGTGCTTGCCCCGTTTGCAGCTTCGCTTGTTGGTGTGTTCATCTGGGGACCTCCGCGCTCACGAGCAGCAAATCACTGGCCAGCCTTCTTCCGGCTTTCCGCTTGGCCCGCCAACAGGACCAGGAGGCTAGGGAGCGCGCGAGCCTGACCGATTCTTGCCTAACCGTATCCTCCATGGCCTCCCCCATGACGGCCCCCCAGATCGCTGCAGTGGCGCGTTTGGCCCTCATGCTCCGCTTTACTTTAAAAGGGCGCAGGGAATGACAGACCAGCGCGCCCCCAATATCGCCGTAGCCAGACACACTCCGGTGAGAATACGAGAAATGGCAAGTGGCGCGGAAAGGTTCGCTGCGTGGTGCCTAGGCAGTTCGCCGGTTCGCCAGTTAGCCACTTGGCCGCTTGGTCCGCAACGCTTGACCTAGGTCCTTTTGTGTAAACTCTTGTCGGTTGCTGCCGGAAACCACCAACTGCCGGTTTTCGGGGCCGGGTCAGCCGCAGGCTGGGTGAGGGCCTGAACCGATGCTGCGATCCGTGCCTCTGAGGCGGACGACCTCCACTCTACCTATCCGCCTCGAAGGGAGAGGGGCCTGTTGGGAAGCGCGCGCGAAGCGCGCGGCGCGACACCAGCAACGCGACAGGCTTTCAGCGAAATCGGCCTCGCGAGGGAATCAGGGCTCCAGCGCGTAAAGAACGCTGTTCGCGGGCACCTGTGTCCACACGAGCTTTGCCGGGCTGCCGGGCCAAGCGACCTCGACACGAGCAACCGGCTCACGGCTGTCGCCGAGGCCGAAGTGAGCCACTCGCTCGTTGTGGCCGAGGTAGTTGCTTCCGCCGTCGATCTCCCGCACCTGCAGCGCCGCGGCGGGCGACCGCCACACCCGCACGCGCGCGCCAATCCCACTGCGGTTCGAGCGGGTTCCGGCAACCCGGACCTTGAGCCAGGCACGGCGATTCCCGCACTCGTTCTTGTAAAGTGCGGGATGGTCGGAGTTGTTGGTTACGAACACATCCAAGTCGCCGTCTTCATCGTAGTCCCAAACAACCACGGCACGACCCTGCCGTTCATCCTTCAAGCCCCAATCCTGCGCCACTTCTCGCATCTGCCCACCGATGTTTTCCCACATCCGCAAGCGGTCGTGCTCGTAGTCGTCATCGAGTTCCGGCATTCCAATGACGTCGAGGATGGGAAACCGGGCGCCGTTCACGACCAACAAATCCAGGTCGCCGTCATGATCGGGGTCCCAAAAGGTAGCTCCCCAAGCCCAGCCGGCATCTCGTACGCCATAGTGGTCGGTGACGTCCGCAAAACGCCGCTCGCCCAAGTTCCGGTACAAGCGATTCCCGCTCGTACCCCAATAGCACCCCTCAGGGCCCTGGCACCGCGCCTGCGGATCCCAAATGGAGCTTATGAACCAGTCCAAACGACCGTCGCCATCCACGTCACCCACGGCTTGGCCCATCCCGTTCTCATCGGTTCCAACGCCGGCGGCAACAGTCCCGTCGAGGAACGTTCCATCGCCCTGATTCCAAAATAGCCGGCTCGTGCCAAAATCCGAAGCAATCAGGAGATCGGGCCAACCATCTTCGTCGAGATCGGCGAAGCGGGAGCTAAAGGAAAAACCAAATCCCAAATCGCTGCGCAGCGGCGGAATGGAATCCAAGCCCACTCCAGCCTCTACAGTTACATCCCGGAAATATCCTGGACGAGAAGATCCCTCGTTGCGGAGAAGTCGCGCGTGCGAGGGTGCACCGAAGCGATTGTAAGGGCGCGGGCGCCACTCGGTAACGTGAATATCCAGGTAACCGTCGAGATTGTAGTCTCCAAAGGCCACGCTGAACCCGTAGTGCGGTTCTTCATCCGCCACCGCCGCGTTCCGTACCACCGCTTCTTCGGTGAAATGGCCGGTGCCGTCATTGACGAACAGCACGTGCCGACGTTGATCCACACCCAGCGCAGTGGCGTAGAGATCGAGATCGCCATCGTTGTCTATGTCTCCCCAAGCCACCCCGTTCAAACGCGCCCCCGGCATCGCAACGCCAGCTCCGGCGGACACTTCCGTAAACGTCCCGTCGCCGCGGTTGCGGAACAACAGCAGCGAGGGATCGCTCAGTTTGGTCACGGCCAGGTCCACCCGCCCGTCCCCATCGAAATCCCCTGCAGCCGCGCCACCCGCAAAGAATAGTTGTTCGTAAAACGGCGGCGGAACGGGCACCGTGTAATGCACGTAGTCCAGCCCCGCTTCCTTAGAAACGTCGCGAAAACACGCAACCAGCTGGGTCGGCTCCGCGCCGCTCGGCGTGGATGTCGCGCTCGGCGTTATTGTGGCGCTGGTGGACGGCCGAGCGGAATTCCCTGCGGAAGGAGACCGCGTCGGGCTTGCGGCCGGCACCCCCTCGGTGGGCGCGGTTACCGAAGGGGTCGCTGCGCAACCGCGCAAGGCCGAGTCCACGCTGCGCACGATTTCCTCGATCGTAACCAAATGGTCCCGATTGATATCGGCGGCGGTGCACTCTTCCACTCGCGCGATCTCCAACGCGATGCGGACTCCGAGGACAATCTCTTCGACGGTTACCCGCCCGTCCGAGTTACAATCGCCGGGGCAGGAGTGCGCCGGCGAGAGATCCAACGCAGCAGCGGCCCGCAGCCAAGAAGCCACCCCCAGGATTCCGTGAAGCACGAACGCCGTGGTTTTCTTGCCGGAACGCCGCCAGCGTTTTCCACGCATACGCAGCGAGTTTTATGCTCCCGCGAAACGACCTTGTCCACAGCCGAACGGCCACAAACAAAGAGCCTTCCCGCACCGCCACGCGCGGCTTTGCGGAGAGCCCCGTGCTTACGGGGATGTTGCAGCAGCAATCACTGGGTCGGCATCACCTGATACACCCAGTGGCCGAACGGCGCCGGGCGAGCCTCTGGGCGTTTTCGAATGTTGTAGTACTCGATGCTCTGTTGCAGCACTCGCCTGAGCTCCTCGCGGTCTCGCCGCGGAACGCCGCTCGGGCGATCGCGAAGCAAATCGAGGAAATAGTTCGTGTATAGATACGCCGCCCACCCCGGCGACACCTCCCCAGTAGCAGCTCGCTCGGAAAGGATGAGGTAATAGTCCCAAAGTTCCGGAACCAAAGCTGGGGGAGGCGGAGCGAGGAGGAGGATCTCGTGGACCGTCCGCACCGTCTCATGCGCCACTGTGGATGCGGGTGGAGCCGCCAGGTCTGGAGTCGGTTCTCGCCAGTGCCCTTGCGCCACCGCGGCCGGCGCCGTGGCGGCAAGCGTCAGCGAGAAGCTCAAGCCCGCAGCGAAGCAACGGAGTGGAGCGCTGGTCGGTCTCATTGGTGCTGGTTAACAACAGAATATCCCCCTTCGTCAACCGAACCCTCGGGGTGCGGCGCACGGCGACTCCGTGCTCGGGACGCCATGCGCCGCTCCGAAACAACTCCACCCGGCTGCGGGCACGGCGGTAGGGTCAGTGGGCAAGCTTGTACAGTTCCACTGCGTTGCCCGCGCAAATGGCGTAGCGCTCTTCCTCCGGCACACCCGAAAACATCTCGTTGGCGAGCTTGCGCGTGTAGGGCCAGTCGCAAATGTGATGCGGGTAGTCGGTGGACCACATCATGTTCTTGACCCCCACTGCATGGCGATTGCGCACGCCGTAGAAATCCTGCACGAACGTAACGTACCAATTGCGGCGAAAATATTCGCTGGGAAGCATTTGGAGCTCCACCTTTGCCCAGGCGCGGTTGCGGAAGTAGCGGTCATCGAGCTGTTCCAGGAAGAAGGGCACCCAACCTGCACCCGCTTCAACGGAGATAAACTTGAGCCGGGGAAACCGGTCGAAGAGCCCGGAAAGAATCGTCTCGGCGATGATGTTCGGCATGGTGTCCAGCCCGGCACAAGCGTAACCCACGATCGTTTTCGCTCCGGTGCTGAGCAACCCTTGGCCCTCCATCATTCCGGTGCTCACCTGGGCCTTGCCGCTTTGCTTCGACGCCACGCCGAGGTGAATGCTCACTGGCATTTCCAGCTTTTCCGCCTCCGCCCAAAAGGCATTGTCATCCACGGTCAGTGCCGGCGCGCCGCTGGGCCAACTCGACAAGATCACGCCTTTGAGGCCGAGTTCCTTTGCCCGCCGCATTTCGCGAATCATTTCCTCCACGCCCAAGTTGGGCATTTGCGCCAGCCCAATCAGGCGAGTCGGGTCGGCCGCCATGAACTCCTTGGCCATCCAATTATTGTACGCCTGGATTCCAGCTTTGTGGAATTCCGGATCGTCATCGAGCATGAAGTGGCGCATG
Source organism: Candidatus Binatia bacterium (assembly GCA_026004215.1). Classification (GTDB taxonomy): domain Bacteria; phylum Desulfobacterota; class Binatia; order HRBIN30; family HRBIN30; genus HRBIN30. Next base: position 396,202 of record BPIR01000003.1, on the reverse strand, counting down.
GTGCGCTGCGAGGGATACAAGACCTCGGCATCGACACCGTCCGTGATCTGTTCCTTGACTCGCTCGGAGCCAATGAAAGCACCCTTGTTTACCTTGTCGTAGCGGGCGCCTGTCCACTTGAACTGGTCGTAAGTTCGCCCCGGGTACGTCGTCACCAAGCCGAGCGGCACCGGAGGTGTGCCGGGACGATACTGCCAAGCATCGCCGCCTTCTGCATCCTTTACCAGCTTGGGCGCCTTTGGCAGGAACTCTTTCGGCAACCACTTTTCCCACAAATCGGGAGGCTCCACGATGTGGGAGTCCGCCGAGATGAACTGATACCTTGGTCGCGCTTCCATTTCCTTTCCCTCCTCCGCCAGTGAGTTCTTCACCGGCTAGTTGTTTTTTCTTCAATGGCTCCTTAGGAGAAACCGCATCGAGGGTCTGTGACCAATGTCACACACAGCCGTCACCACAATTGATCCCGCGCTGTGGGCACGTTGGACTGCCGATTTCGCTTTGCCCTCCGCCGCAATCGAGCGCTTTCTCGAAGGGGCGACATTCCGCACCTATCCGCCCCGAAGCTGCATTTTGCCCCAAGGAAGTTCGAGGAGTACCGTCTTCTTTCTCTTGCACGGCGAGGTGAGCGTTTCTGTGTATTTGCCGGATGGGCGGCGAGTGCTTTGTGCACTGTACCAGCCGGGAACGATCTTTGGCTTCCCGCTGGTGGAACGAGAACGACCGCGGTGGAGCTCCGCAGACGCCTTCACTGAGGCGACCCTGGCGCTCCTGCCCCGGACCCACTTCGAAAGGGTCGTGCACACTTTGCCCTCTTCGGTGGTCGCAGAGTTTTTTAACCGCTTGCTCATGCGCCAGGCTCGCTTTGCGATGCGTCTGTTGCACTGCATGGTGCTCGATCTTCCCGGCCGCTTGGCGCTCGCACTCACGGAACTGGCCGATGCCTTCGGCCATCCGTCTCCTGAAGGCGTACGCATCGGCCTGCCGCTCACACACGAGCACCTCGCCGAGATGGTGGGCGCCTCGCGGGAACGGGTCAGCAAGGCCATGGCGGAACTTTCCCAGCGCGGGCTGATCCGTTACGGCCGGCAGTCCATTACCCTTCGAAATGTGGAAGAGCTCAGGCGGGCGACCAAGCCACGCACAAATCCTCTGGCCTAGAGCTCCTGGCCGCGCGGCGCCTGGTCAGGGCGTCAGCTCCGTCCTCCGAGGCGCCAAACGCTCGGCGGCGTTCATCCAGTCCAACATCGCGGAGAACAAACCGTTGCCACCCGGGCGCTCGTCGTCCGCCGTGAGGACGTCGAGGTGAACGTAACGTTCCATCAACATCGTGCGGAATCCATCCGGGGCGGCGCTGCGGACCGCTCCGTTGCGCAGCCGTGGAGCAATCCCGTCGCGGTACGGATTCAGGCGGTTCAGGTCCGATAAGAGTCCCCGAGTCCCTCCGACGGCAAACACAGGTACATCCACGCGCGCATTTTCCGTCGCCGCTAGCCCATAGACTTCCAGCCGCCAGTCGCCGGTGCGCGCCACGTTGAGTCCGCTCGCCACGCCCACATCCAAGGTCAGTCGTGCCGGGAAGTACCATTCAATGAAATTCGATGGCCCGCGGTATAACAAGCGGGCAAACGTCTCGAGCCGTGTGGGGTCTAGTTGGCCGGCTTGGTCTGCGGCTGCCGGTTGCCAATCGTATGTGGCTTGCGGATCCAAAGGTGCGAGCAAGTTCCCCAACGGCCCCAAAAGCTGGCTCAAAAGCGGTGCGTTGGGATTGGGCCCAATCGCCCCTCCCGTCAGGCTGCCAATGGAAACGCGCGCAAACGCGAGCGGCTGGAAATCATTGTCGAATCCGAGCCCGAGAGCAGCACGGTTGGTCGCCGGCGGGATTGCCGAGGATCCGAACAACAGCGTGAAAAACCCCCGATACAAATCGGCATCCGGCGAAATTTGTTCCGCCTCTCCAAACTCCGGGCTCGCCCGCATCCCCAAGATTTCCGCTGTGACAAACAGATCTGTGGATACGAACGGCTCCAAGGAACTGACCGGATTGCCGCTGCGCAAAGCTTGAACGCTCACTCGCGTCAACCCACCTCCGACGCCAGTGGTTTCGTACGCCTGCTGCGAGGGCGGTGCTGCCCCCACGTTCGGAGCCCCTTCCAGCAGCACAATTCCGGAGAGCAGCTCGTATCCTGCATACCTGCCAAAATCCCACGCGGCGTAAATGGGAACGATCGATGCCCCGAGCGAGTGCCCCGCCAAAAACAGCGCCGCGCGCGGGTAGCGACGCCAAGCAGCGCGTACCAGCGCGTCGAGGTCTTCGACATGAACGCGCAAACCCCACTCCGAGAGAAAACGCAATTGCTCGGCACGCAAGAATCCTTGAAACCTTCTTTCGCCGAGCTCCGCCCCCTGGAAGTAGTAGGCCTTTGCCAAATCGGGGCTGCGCTCTCGCTCGGCAAGATCGAGTCCCCAATGGTCTTCGAGCGCGTTGGATCGGCGATCCACCGCCCAAACAGCCACCCGACCGGCACTGCGTGCGATCAGTCGGCGCGCCAAGTAATCGAAGTCGTTGGCGCCGCCTAAAAAACCCGGCATGCAAATCAACACTTTGTCGATCTCTTGATCGGCGCGGTGACGATGCTGGTACACCACCGCCCTCGCAAAATTCAGTTCCGGCGGTGTGGCCACGTTGGCGACCGGGTTAGGAGGCGCCGTCGCGCCGGGGACCAAAACGAGCTCGGCCGCAACGGCCGCCTCGTCCAGTGCACCCTCCCCGTCGTCCCCGCATCCAAAAAAAGCGGCGCACCACCCCAGAACCGCCACGCAAAAAACCAGGGCTCGTATCACTGTCCCCTCCCAACTCCGAACATCTTTCACGCACAGACACTGTGTTTCGACCCCTGCAGTATGATCGAGATCGATCGCCGAGAAAAGGCACGGCAGACTCGTTTGGCCGCGAATCTGCCGAACTAGGGAAGCCGCTTGCGACAGCAGGGAGCGGCTACGCGCTAACGATTTAACGTAGATGCGAGGCGCCGTTCGGTGGGCGCAAGCCCCGATATAGGTTCGCGCGCTCTTCGCGCAGCTCCGCCAGCCGACGCTCCGCGTCGCGAACCATTCGCGGCCGGTAGTTGAGCAAGTAGTATGCGCCGATGATCACCCCGATGAGACCCAGCCCGTGATCGGGGTGCAACTCGAAGTACGCCAACACGCCTTGGATAACCTCGTTCATGGATCCTCCGGAGCTGACAAAGGCAATGTTCAGCCAAAACTGTGCCCACTTGTGTCACCCCTCGGGGTTGAATAGTGGCACCACGCGTGACCGAACTGTGGCGCAAAGTGACGTTTTTTGTCTGCCATTTCATTGCCATTCTTCTCGGATGCTGTGCACTTTGCGTGCTGCCGGCTGTCACTCGGGCAGATCTGGTTAGCGAACGGCCCACCAATGCAGTTGCCGACACGTCACCGGAAGGTAGCGCGAGTCTTCCCGCTGCACCGGCGCAACCTCCAGCCGGGACGGCTCTTCTGCCTGTTTATCGCCTCGTTATCGGACGAGAGGTTCGTCACCGTGTAGCTCCTGGGGACACGCCAATTGCCCTTGCCCGGAAATACCGGGTGTCGGTGCCCGCAATCCTGCGCCGCAACAACATCACGGATCCGCGCAGGCTCCAGATCGGCCAGGAGCTTATTTTATCCGACCAGCATATCGTTCCTGCCCCCTTCGATACCGGTCTCGTCGTGGATCTGCGCTTGCTGCGCCTGTACTGGCTTCGCGAAGGAAACCTGCTGGCGACGTACCCCATTGCAGCAGGGCGCCCGGCTTGGGAAACTCCCGCCGGAGTTTACCGGATCACCGGCCGCCGGCGAGACCCCACTTGGTATGTACCACCTTCGATTCAACGCGAGATGCAGGCTGCTGGCCAACGTGTACGATCGCGCGTACCGCCCGGACCGGACAACCCGTTGGGTAAGTACTGGATCCAACTTTCGGCGCCAGGCATCGGGCTGCACGGCACCAATGCCCCTTGGAGTGTGGGCCGCTACGCCACGCACGGCTGCATTCGTTTGCACAACGAACACGTCGAGCGATTGTTTAACGAGGTGCCAGACGGAACACCGGTCGCCATCGTGGACGAACCCGTGCGCTTGGCTCGTACCAGCGCCGGCCGGATCTTCCTCGAGGTATTCGACCATCCCGAACTCCCGACCGGCGCGGAATTCGAGCAAACCTTACGCAGCGCAAGATTGTCCGAGGGGGTGCATTGGCCTTTGGCGGAGCAAGCGCTCAGCGGCCGCTGGGGGGTCGCGGTGGACATCACGAACCAAAACTCCCTCGCGGAGGATGATTCCAGTAGAGGCCAGGAAGCATCCGCTTCCCTCAACTCAGGCGGCGAACCAAGTCTGCCAGCACCTCCAGCGCCTCCTCCGCAGCCGCTTGGACCAACGCCTCTCGCTCCTCCCGGCTCGCTGCCTTGAGCTCCGAAATCTGCGACGCGAGTGCTTCTTCCAGCGGGTCGAACGCCGCGCGGACGATCGGAAGCCGACTCTCCCAGCTCTGTTGAACTAACTCCAGCAACCGATGGCTCCGCCACCACGCGGAGTCGTCGGAGTACTCCGCGCTACCGCGAGTGAGCGCTTCGGGGATCGGCACATCCAAAAACAGCGGCAAGTAAATTCCGCTGCAGGGAGCGCCCATGCAAACCCACACGACCGTCTGGCGGGGATCGGGCGCGAGTTCAGCGACGACGCTCGCCGTCGTCGTACCCACGGGGTCAGCGTGCATACAAACGGAGAAGTATTCTGGATCCGCCGGGCTCAAGCCGCTCTGCGGATCTTTTCGCCCATAGTGGTCTCGCATCCAATTTCGAACGTCGGAAGCCCGCACGCCGGTCCGGGCACTTTCGAGGAGCCGGCACGTCCGTGCATAGCGCCCGCTGGAAATAACTTCGGGAGCCATTGTCGTGTCGCGATAGGCCCTCGCAAAGTCGAACCGCTCGCTCGTTTCTTCGGGCCACCACCCTTGCGAAACAGCATAAGACAGCGTGTCGGGACCGAGTTCATCCCAATCGCTCCCAATGGTGAGATGGTTGGAAACACTTGCCACGTCGCGCACCCGTCGCAGTGCCCAATGTGCGCCCGAGGTTTCCCACACGTACGCTTCGCGCGCATCGGCCACGAGGAAGGAGTTGTGGTAGGGCCAGTCCTTGTCCGCAAAGCCCGAACCACCCTGCCCATACGTGGCCAGCAGCTCGGCCATCACTTGCACAGCTTCGCTTGCCGTTTGCGCGCGCTCTAAACCCAACCGCACTAGGTCCATGCCCGTGAGCCCGGAAGGGGCCACCGGCTCTTTCGTGAACACAGTGTGGTTGCCGATGGCTACGCCGTGTTCGTTGACGCCATGCTCGAAACCCCAACCCCAGTACGGGCGCGAACCAATTACCCGGTACGTCACGCGAGCTTGGCGCACTCGGATGTACGTACATTGCACCCACGCATCGCCACCGTGTTCCACCCGCGGCACATCGCAAAGCGGTTGGCACTCCCAGGCAGGTCGGTCGCTGTTCTTCGCAAAGATGGTCGCGCCCGAATCGGTCGCACCCGCCAAGGCGACCAGCGAATCGCAACTCCACCTCCAGTCCCGAACGTTCATGCGCCCCCCATAGCCTGCACGCATTTAAAGTGGAACACGATTGGCCGCTCGTATACTCGTGCCGTGACAGCGCGGCTGTCTCGAGTCTTCGAACGAAACATCACCACCACAGGAGGCAAGGATGCACCCCTACGAAACATTGCGGGTAGAACGTCAAGGTTCCGTGGCCATGGTCCAGTTGAACCGACCCGAGAGGCTCAACGCCTGGACCCCTACGATGGGCCGCGAGCTGCTCGAGGCTTTCCAAGAACTCGATGCGGATGGCACCGTGAGGACCGTGGTGTTGCACGGGGCCGGACGAGCCTTTTGTTCCGGGGCGGACTTGGATTTCTTTCGATCCCAGGTCGACAGCGGTACACGCGAAGGCGGGCTGACGCGCAGCGAGGCCTTTCCGCTTCTTTTGCGGCAGTTCTCGAAGCCCGTGATTGCGGCCCTACACGGCTACGCGCTCGGCGTGGGTGCTACCATGGCACTGCTGTGCGACCTTCGCGTGGCCAGCAGCGAGACGAAGATCGGTTTTCTCTTTGCGCGACTGGGACTGATGGCGGAACTCGGCTCCACTTACATTCTGCCGCGGTTGGTTGGCATCGCGCGCGCCAGCGAACTCTTGTTCACCGGCAAAATGTACCCCGCCTCGCAGTTGGCCGAGTGGGGCTTGATTAACCGCATGACCGCGGAAGGGAAGGCGCTCGACGAAGCCCTCGCCCTCGCCAATGAGATTGCCGAGTGTGCACCCCTTTCCTTACGGTTTACCCGACAGGCGCTGTACGAGGGCCTGGAAAGTTCCTTCCCGTCCCAGCTTCGGCTCGAATCGCTCGCTTTGAACTACCTGTACGCTACCAGAGATCACGCAGAGGCGTTGCAGGCCTTGCGGGAAAAACGTCCGGCACGGTTCACTGGAGAATGAAGACGTCCCCGCTTCTCGTCTGTCTCGACCATCAACGGGCAGACGAGCTCACCGCCTCCGACACCAATTCGCTTTCCTGCACCTCTAAGTCGCGCAGCTTGGGGTTTGGCTGCAAATAGGCTCCGCGATATGCCCGCCAGGCGATGGCCAAAAGGCCCGCCCCCATCAGGACACTTTCGCGAAACAACCTCAGAGAGGTCTTGCGATCGCGGTACGCTACCGACACGGGAACCTCCCGGATCGGCACCGACAAAGCATGTGCTGCCAGTAAAAGTTCTACGTCGAAGAGGTAACGCAGCGATCGTATGCGCTGGCAAAGTTCCACTCCGACCGAGCGCTGGAAGGCCTTCAAACCGCACTGCGTGTCGGTGATGGTCAAAGGCAGAATCCAACGCACAAAGCGGTTGAAGCTAATGCCAATCAAATGGCGTCGCGCCGCGTAGTTCAGCGCAGTCATGCTGACGAGCATTTCCGAGCCCGCTAACCTCCGCGAACCGATCACGAACGGTGCGCCGCGCACCACCGGCTCGACCACCGCGCGGTAGCTCCCCGAGAGAAACGGAGCGTCGGCGTCGGTAAAACAAACGACCGGGAACGATGACCGCATCACCCCCCGCCACACCGCCCATCCCTTGCCGCGATTGAACGAGCCGCGCACGAGACGCACGCCGCGGGTTCGGGCGGCCACCTCCGTCGTGCCGTCCGTGCTCCCGTCATCCACGACGAGAATCTCCAGAGGCAGCTCCAGGGCTGCCAGTTCACCACGCACTTTCGCGACGGTATCTGCCAGTTCGGCAGCCGCATTGTACGCAGGAATGACAACAGAAATCCCCAAGCCTGCCGCGCGATCCATTCGGCCTCACTGCACTCGACAATTCCGGTTCTTGTCATGCGCCCTCAGCCAGAGCAAGTTTCCCATGCCCCATGAGAGGCTCCGCTGCGCCGGCCGTTTCTGGGCTCACCGATATCGAATGTCCGCCTGCTGGCGCAGTCGAGCCACGAGCTCGTCGCGCAAACGCTGCCGTTCCCGCTTGCGGAGCACGGCCTCGATTTTCGGCCGCGCATCTTCGAGCGAAATCGTTCCCTCCTCGCGGCGTGCCGTGACAGCAAAGAGATGCATTCCATCCGGGCGCCTCAAAGGCTCGGACACTTCGCCGGGAGCCAACCCGAAAACTACGGCTTCCACGTCCGGTTCGAGCTCCCCGGGACTCACCCAGCCGAGATCTTCACCCAATTGCGGAATCGGCGCTGCCGAGGATCGCCCGGCTACGTTCACCTCGCGCCAACGCGCGCGCACCTGTTCCGCTTCGCGCTGGGCCGCACGCCAAGCCGGTTCGTCCGTTCCGCGCGGCCGGATTACGGCGTGGCGCAAACGCACCTGCGACGGGTGCCGGAAATCGTTCTGGTTCTTTTCGTAAAACTTTTCGATCGCCTCGGCGCTCACCTCGGCGTGGCGCCATACGACGGTTTCCAAAAACCGCTGTACCGTCAGCATCCGCTCCGTATCCTTGCGGAGGTCTTCGATCGTCCAACCGCGCTCGCTTAGCACCCGCCGCCACTCTCGTTCGTCTCCAAATTTGCGCTGGGAGCGTTCGATTTCTTTGTCGATCTCTTCCGGAGTCACCGTTACCCCCTGGCGTCTGGCCTCCTGGAACAAGAGCTCGAAATCGATCAGCGATTCCAGCGCCGACTGCTCCCATTCTTTCCCGTGCGTGCGGTGCTCTTCCTCACCTTGGAGCGAGGCAATTCCCATGACGATTTCGCGCACGGCCTTGCGCGAGATCGCAACGCCGTTGACGATTGCGGCGGCACCATCCGGCAATTGCGCCCGAGCCGCTGCACTTGCGGACGCAAGGGCGTACAAGATCCACATCCAACGCACGAGCCAGCCGCGGTACCGACGCCAGGCCATGAACAATCCCTCGATTCGTCCCGCCCCAATCTTCAGCATCGCATCCGAAGGCGGGCAAGGCTGACCGCGCCCTTTGGTTGCAATGCAGCCCAAATCGGAGCAAGTTGGCGGAGCTGCGGATGAAACGGAACGGAGGTGGCCCATGGCAATCATAGAGCTGTTGGGACGGGTGCTGTTGGCGTTGATCTTTATCCTGGCCGGGCTCAACAAAATACCGAACTTTACGAAAGTGGCTGAAGGCATGGCACAACACCGGGTTCCATTGCCCGAGGCAGCGCTCATCGCAACGATTCTCATCGAAGTGTTGGGGGGGCTAGCGATCGCAATCGGCGTGCGCACACGGGCGGCGGCTACTGTTCTTGTCGCTTGGTTGCTTGTCGTCACGGTTGTGTATCACACAAATCTGGTCGTCCAGCATCCCGAAGACCAGACCATCCAATTCCTCAAAAACCTGGCCATTCTGGGCGGGCTCCTGGGGCTGGTTGCGCGTGGACCCGGGAAGATCAGCTTCGACGAACGCCCGCGCCGGAATCGGCTCGAAGTGTGAGGTCAGATGCCCGCAAGGGCTTGCACTGGGCCTCTCGTCGTTCTTTCGCACGCACGCAGGCTCTCCTTGCATTCCGCGCTGTGCCTGCTTAATCGCTTCGCTCCATGGCAATACCCAAGGGGACGGAGCTTCGCGTAGCGCTGGCGCAAATGCGCTGTAGCGAGGCCCCGGGGGAAAATCTCCGCCGGGCGGTGGAACTGGTTCGCCAAGCTGCGGGCCGAGGGGCCCACGTGGTTTGCCTTCCAGAGCTGTTTCGGACTCGGTACTTCTGCCAGCGCGAAGTGCCCGAATTGTTCGATCTCGCCGAATCCATTCCCGGCCCCACGACCGATGCGCTGGCTCGTGCCGCCGCTGCCGCGCAAGTGGCTGTGATCGGTTCGGTCTTCGAGCGCAGAGCAGCCGGCCTTTACCACAACACGGCGGTGGTCCTACATGCCGATGGCACGCTTGCCGGCGTGTACCGCAAGCTGCACATCCCGCACGATCCTTTGTACTTCGAGAAGTACTACTTTACGCCTGGAGACCTCGGAGTGCGGGTCTTCACCGTATCGGACTGGAACATCAGCGTGTTGGTTTGCTGGGATCAGTGGTTTCCAGAAGCCGCCCGGCTAGCCGCATTGAGCGGTGCCGAGTTGCTCCTGTACCCGACAGCCATCGGTTGGCACCCGCAGGAAAAGCGCGAACACGGCGCCGATCAATACTCCGCATGGCAAACCATCCAGCGAGCCCATGCCATCGCGAACGGATTGTTCGTGGCTGCCTGCAATCGCGTCGGTACGGAAGACAACCTCGAGTTCTGGGGCGGTTCCTTTGCGTGCGACCCGTTTGGCCGTGTCCTGAGCCAAGCTTCCCACGAACAGGAGGAGGTGCTCCTGTTCGAGTGTAACCGCCAGGCAATCGAAGAGACCCGACGACATTGGCCTTTCTTGCGCGACCGTCGCATTGACGCCTACGACGGCCTCTTGAAGCGATACAGGGGCGACGAGTTTCTCTGATCGTGACTCCGTTGTTGTCTGTTCCACCAGGGTGCTCGGGCTATCATATGCCCGCGGAGTGGGAGCCTCACGAGGCCACATGGCTCGCGTGGCCGCACAAGGAAGAGTCGTGGCCGGGGCTGTTCGAAGCCATACCGCCCGTGTGGGCAGAAATCGTCCGGGCTCTTGTTCCCGGCGAAGAGGTGCGGATCCTCGTTGCCGACTCCGCGATGGAGGAGCAAGCGCGGCGCACACTCGTCGAAGGCAACGTGCCACTCCAACGCGTGCGGTTTTTTCACATCCCCACGAACGATGCCTGGATACGAGACCACGGACCGACCTTTGTTGTGCATCGGCGGGAGAAACGAACCGCCATTGTGGACTGGGATTACAACGCATGGGGCGGAAAGTACCCCCCGTGGGATTTGGACGATGCGGTGCCGGGACGTATCGCGGAAGCGCTGCATCTACCACTTGCGCGGCCCGGGATGGTACTCGAAGGAGGGTCCATTGACGTCAATGGCTGCGGAAGTCTCCTGACCACTGAAGCTTGCCTTTTGAATCCCAATCGCAACCCAGAGCTGACGCGCGACGAAATCGAGCGGCGGTTGCGCGACTTTCTCGGGGTTCGCCACATCTTGTGGCTTGGCGATGGCATCGTGGGCGACGATACGGATGGTCACGTGGACGACCTCGCGCGATTCGTCTCGCCCCACCAGGTGGTCGCCGTGTGGACCGAGGACCGTTCTGCGCCCGACTATCCTGCTCTCGCGGACAACATGCAGCGCTTGCAACGGATGCGAGATCAGGACGGGCGGCCTCTACACGTTATCCCGCTCCCCCTGCCCGACCCCGTGTTTTTCGAAGGGCAACAACTCCCGGCCAGTTACGCCAATTTTTACATCGCCAACGCCGCAGTACTCGTGCCCACTTTCGGCGTGCCTCAAGACCGATACGCGCTCGCGACTCTTCAAGAGTTGTTCCCCGATCGCCGCGTAATCGGTATCGGCTGCCGCGAGCTCATCTGGGGTCTCGGCGCAATCCACTGTGTCACCCAGCAACAGCCCCGCCCGTAACCCTCACCCTTGGTGAGCGAGGAGCCCCCACAGGCTCGCCCGCCCACCGAGCAACTTGCCGAGTGTTTGCCCACCGGGCACCTCCCGCCCAATCGGCTTCGTCGCCACTGGATGCAATCGCAACCCGTATAGCCAAGCCACGCGCCTCGGGGCCCGGCGTACACCAACGCTACCGCCCGGAACCGCGATCGCTCCCATCCGAACTCTCGGATACAAACCCCGCGGGTGCCGGCAGCAATGGCGCTCCTACGAAAACAATCTCCGCGCCCGTCTCCGCGAGCGCACCTACACGTTCGGGCACCGCCGGCGGTGGCCCGGCAAACAGAAGCACCGCAACCTGTAGCGGTACTGGCCCACCCTCACTCAGCACTTCGCTTGCTGAAATCTCCGCCTCGAGTTCGACCTGACCCGCAGCGACGAGCATGCGAGGTTCTAACACCACATGCCATGGTCGAACCTGGTCCGGCCGGCGCACAGCGATGCCAACGCTGTACCCTGAAGCCAGAGGCCCGACGTCGAGCACAAAAACCAAGCTGCAATCCGCAGCGCCCTGTACGCACGTGAGCGCAGCTCCCATGGGCGCCCGCACCACCACTTCGCCCGTCGCGTTCGCTGGGCTCTGTGCGCCCAGGGGGCAAATGACCTGACCTGTCGCTTGTAAACGTATGCAGCTTTGCTCGCGCAGCGCTCGGGCAATTGCCTGCTCCTCGAGAGCGCGCGCGTCGAACCCACTAGAACCGCTGCCGCCGCCGCACCCGATCGGAAGCAAAATGAGGAACCCCAAAAACCACCATGCGCGCCGCTCGTTCATCATCGAAGCCCTCACATCGTAGTCGCAACCACGAGCACATTGAGAAACCGCGTCGCAGGCGTCGGGTCCGCAGCGAACTCTTCGGCCAGCGCGCGCAATGTGTCGTCCAGTCGCTTGCGAAACTCCGGCCACCGATCCATCTCGATGTGAAGGAAGTGGTTGCGCAAATACGTCGCCGCGGCCGCCTCCGTTTCCGCTAGGGCGAGCTTGTCCATCAAGGCTTGCACGAACAAGGCACAAAATTCGGTGGCCAATGCCATACGCTCCTCTCGATCCTCGGCCACGTAATGCCTGTGCAACCGGCGCACTCGACTGCCTGCCACTTCCACGAGCCCGCGCTCGCGCAACAACGATTCGACCTTTTCCGCCAAGTCCGCGGATACTTGCCCACTGCGTCGCCTTCCCGCCCTTTTGCTACCCTCGTCGCGAAAACTCCGGCGCCACCGAGCGAGCGAAATCCAACTCCCGTCATCCGGCAACGCCGCGATGGCTTCGCTCACTCGGACTGCCAGTTCGGCGTCGGAAACACTGCCGATCTCTCGCGGGGCGGACAGCACTCGGCGCAGCTCCTTGCCAAAGGCATACAGCATCCGGTCGCGCCACAATAAGGCGAGAAGCGGCTGCGGGTCTTCGCCGCGAATCGCCGCCAAGCGGCGAACCAACGCCTCGCTGGGAAACCGCTTCCCGCTCTCGATGTAACTGAGCATCACTGGGTCAATTACTCCACCCAGCACCTCGCGCGCAAAGCGGCGGATAGTGTACTCTCGCCCCATGAGGACGCGGGTTTCGTAAAACACGTCCTTGATTTGCCGGAATCTGCGGGCGGAGCGCGGCTTCATGCCGCTTGCCTAAGCAACGTCCGCCCTCAAAGCAAGCAAACAATTTTTGTTTAACCGCATGCGGGCTCGCAAACCCCCGTCAGGCGGCCACGGACTTGCTGCGCTGCAGGGTGCCCAACGGGCTCGGCTGCCGCTCCCGCTCTTGTCCTTCCCTGGCATGGGGAAAATCCCGCAAAGAGCGGGGCACCCAAGGCAAAGCGAGCTGCCCCGCGGCGACCAGTGCACGGAACGCGTGTTCCTGCCACGCGGGCCAGCGAAAACCGTAACGAGCACGGACCGGCTCCGGCAGCAAACCAATGGACAATAAGCGCGCCGGCGGCATCACCCCGCGAAGCCACAGGGGCCTCTCGGGCCACAAAATGGCCCGCGCAATGGCCCGACTCTGTTCGCTGACGGCGAGCTCCTCTCCCTTCACCATCCGCTCGAAGTAGTCTTGGAATCGGCGCCAAGTCGGCGGGATGTCGGATTCGGCCACACCAAACAGCCGGGCAATCACTTTGGACTCGTCGTAATACCGCGCAAGCTCCGCGGCCGTGAGCGGGCGCACGAACATCTCGAACACTTGTGCGGCGGTGTGCACCAAGGTTGCATGCACCCAAAACAGCAAGGCCGGGTCAGAGGCCCGATAAGGCGTGCCGCGAACAAATGGCCCCGCTGCCTCGGCGAGGTAGCCGCGAACCGGAGCATGGCGTCGTTCGATCTCTCGCACGGCGCGCACCGCCTGGGCAGCCGGCGCAAACGTGATGGTGAGCATCAAGTCGAGGGTGCGGTACAGCCGATCCAGAGGGCGTTCTCGAAAATTGCTGTGCTCGGCCACACCCGCCGCGACTAGCGGATGGGCCACTTGCAACAGCAGAGCGCAACCTCCGCCCGCGAGCAGCACCGCCTCGCGGTTCACCTCCCAAGTCAGCGAGCCCGGCCCGAACAAGCTCTTCATGACGTTGACGGGAGTCGAGCCGAGGGCATATTCCAGGCGTTCCCGATCTCGTTGCGACAGCTTCATCGTTCCCCTCTGCGAAGTCACAACCCACCTCCTCGCTGGAGCACCCTATCCTACAGAAGGCCAAGCTTGTCTACTCTAACTTTGCACGGACGGGAACGGCAGCGGCCGAGGGCAAACGACCAGAGTCGGGCCTCCCTGCTCCAGCCGAACATCCTTCCGATCCCCGGCTTTTGCAGCCGTTGCGGGCCGACCGCACGGGGTGTGCTGGGGCCGCCAATCCGATTTCCTTGCAACCAACACGACCTACTTGCTAGCGAGCAACTCTCTTCGAGTAGATCCGCGCACGGAGTTAGTGCCCGGGGGTGGAGGAACCTTCATGCCAACCAAGATGCAGACGGATGTAGTCTCTCTGGCGATCGACGCAGTCCGCGCGGCTGGAGAGCGCATTCGGCAAGCCTGGGCACAAGCGCGCCATGTCGAATACAAAGGGCCGGTGGATTTAGTCACGAACACGGACAAGGAAGCGGAGCAGATTATCGTGGCTCGCATCCGCTCCGCTTTTCCGGATCACGTGCTCGTCGCCGAGGAAGCGAGCACGGGCCTTGCCCAACGCGTCCCCAGCCGTGATGAACCCGCTTGGTACGTGGACCCGCTCGACGGCACTGTGAATTTCGTGCACGGAGTGCCGCATTTTGCTGTGTCGGTGGCGTTCGGGCGTGGCACCCACATCCAAGTGGGGGTTGTGTACGACCCGATGCGCGACGAACTGTTCGTAGCCGAGCGCGGCGGCGGTGCGTTTTTAAACGGCAAGCGCGTCGTTGTCTCCACGACGAACTCGATTCACCGGGCACTGCTGGCCACGGGGTTTCCCTACGACCGGCAGCAACGCGCAGACTACTATGTGGCGTTCTTCCGCGATTTCGTCGCTGCGGCACAAGACGTGCGCCGGTTCGGATCAGCCGCGCTCGATTTGTGCTGGGTGGCGGCCGGTCGCTACGACGGTTTCTGGGAGTGGCGCTTACACGCCTGGGATGTGGCGGCAGGAAGTCTGATCGTTGGGGAGGCCGGTGGGATGGTCAGCACCTTTACCGGTCAGCCTCTCGATCTTTTCGGCGACCAAATTGTGGCGACGAACCCCGCGTTGCACGCCCAAGTCTGTATTCGCTTGATCAACCGCCTCCGGGATCCGCACGCGCAGGGTGAGCCCTAAACCAACTAGGAGCTCGACGACGAGGTCGTCGAAGAATCGTCACCTCGGGTGCTGCCCGCTGCCATGCGCAGCCCTGGCAGTCCATCGATACTCCAGCGGTTGTGACGCTGCTGATAATCGCGCAAACCTTGCGGTCCCTTTTGTTGCGCCCAGTCGATCAGTCGCGATCGGTCACCGACAAATTGGTACAGGGGCACTCCGTAACCGCAGGACTGCGCCACTCGTTCCACATGGATGCGAATGATCGCCCGCAAGCCTGGCCAATTCCGGAAGTGTTTCAGCAAGACGCCAAATTCCGGATGGTCGGGTTCGATCGCTTCGCCCCGGCCATAGACTCGCACGATTTTCGGATCGCCCTCGAATGCGCAAAACATAAGAGTAATACGCCCGTTCTCGCGCAGGTGCGCGATGGTTTCCGCGCCGCTGCCCGTAAGGTCTACGTACGCAACCGTACGTTCATCCAGCACGCGCAGCGAGTCCAGTCCTTTTGGCGAAACGTTGATGTGACCGTCTTTTGCCAGCGGCGCCGTGGCCACGAAAAACACGTGCTGCCGCGCAATGAATTCGCGCACCGCTGGCTCAATCGTTGCCGCCATCGCGCCGTTCCCGCAGGCAGCCCCGGTGGGCGTTTTCTTTCACCACCCAAGCGCCTCCAGAGTCGCCGAGGTGCTCGGCAAAGAGTCGAGATCGATTACGGCGCCTGGCCTTGCATCGGGGATATACGTTCCGTCGCTCAGCAAGAAAGCAAACGCTTGACGAGTGGCTTCCTCCAGGGTGGCGGTCACGCCGTGTCCATCGAACTCGCCCTTGCCGTACTCCGTCATGACGAAACGCCAAATGCCGCTACAGCCGGCCGAGCTGGAGCAACCCGCCGTGAGATTCAAATCGGGTAACTGCATGGCCAGCGCTAAATCTTCGGTCGTCCGATTGGGCACGATCGGGTCTACGATCCCCTCGTGCATGAGGATGCGCTTCGGCGGGGCACCGGGCAAGCGGCGGCTGGGGGCAATGACGTACGGTGCATAATTGATCGGGTCCGCAGGGTCCAACGCCCACTGGGCCGTTTGCTGAAAGCGGCGCAAAAACGGCGCAAAGTAAGGGCTATCCGGTGTCAGCCCCACGAAGATTCCCAAGAGTGGCTCGATGAGTTGCCGAATCTCCCGCGAAGCGAGGATGTTGGGCAACCCTCCTCCCGGCACGCTCAACATCCCCACGAGCACTCGTGACTCTACCGCCATGAACAGCGTGCCCATGATGCCCCCGAGCGACCCTCCTAAGTAATGGATGCGATTCGGATCGATTCGATCGAACGGCTCGATGCCCGCAGCATGGGCGTTTTGAATCATGCGGGTAAGCTGCAAGAAATCCGCAATGGTTTGGCGGAAATATTCTCGCGTGGTCGCGATGTTTTGCAGGTTGAAAAAGTTGACCACATTGCCGCGCCGCCCATGCTGCAACGCAGAGATTGCGATCCCCACGAGAGGCACGTTGACGTTCATCCGGGCGATTTGGGTGACATCGCGCCCCGAGCCACCCAAGCCGTGCCCGAAAATCACCACCGGATAGCCACGGGCCGGACGTTCCGCTTTCGGCAGGACCATGTAGAAATCCACTTTGTTGGTGCCCGGTGTCACCGAGCCCTCGATTTTCGCCGGGTCAAAGGCGCCGTTCGGGCGGTCGCGAAAGTCGAAAGACTCGAAGTAGCCCACCGCGACGGCAGACACGTTCGGAGAGCTACGGCTGCCGATCAAATTGGCGTAGCCGTCACTCCCTTCCGGGAAGATACCCGTCTGCAAGTCGCCCAGAGGACGGTCCAATACAGGTAGCCCGGGGGAGAGCGCACCAGCATCGAGCCTCTGGCGGATCGCGACCAAATCGCTCACGGTGCTTTGTGTGGTGAACAAGTCCGCCAGCACCAAACGCTCGCGCCGCAACCCAAACGACCCTTCTAAGAACTCCCAAACCGGCACCAAGCGTTCCCGCCACGCGGCTGCGCTGGAATCCAAGTCGCTCCCGTTGACTAGGCGCCGAAAATCCTCGCTCGCTTGCACGCGAAATCCCTCGGCATCCATCAACTCGTCCGTCACCACCACGGCATACGTGGTTTGCGGTTCCAGCGGCACCACGGGGTAAACTTCCAGTACCATGTCGGGCGCGTAGTAGGACGCAGTAATCGGTACGGGTGCCGCCTCGAGATCCGAATACTTGAGAAGCCAAATCCCTCGCGGATAGAAACCCGAGTCTACGACCACCGGCCGATCGAACGGCAAGCGAATGGGCGCGAAGGTGGAGAAGCCGTCCAATGCGCGCAATTGCCGGGCAACTTCGGCGCCAAAGGCTCGGACCGCGTCGAATGCCGCCGAATTCGGCAGCGGTATTTGCAAGTACTCCGGCGGCACATCAGGCCGTCCGTCTGGCCCCAGCAAGCGGTCACTCGGAAACGGATTGCGCGGATTGCTCGCATCGAGAGAGAATAAAAGCTGCGCCGGGCGCAGCACCGTCGGGGTGAATGTGGGAGTAGCAGTAGCGGTGGGAACTCGCGTTGACGTCGCCGTGTGGACGGCGGTGAAGCTCGGTGTCGGACTCGCTGTCGGCGAGCTCGTCGTGGAGGGTGTAGGAGATGCAGTCGGAGTTCCCACGGCAGTCGTGGCCGTAGAAGTGGGGAATACTCCGACGGTGAACGTCGCAGTCGGAACAGCTTCGCTCGTAATTTGGTTGTCACCGCAGCCGGGTACGCACCATGCCAGCAAACCGACCAGCCCAAACCACATCCCAACCCGACGCCGGATCCTCGCCATAGCCCGGTCGGCTACTTGCTTCGCGCATTGGTGTCAACCGACCCAACACACTTTTTCTCACTGGACGGGTTGGACCCTCCGCGCTGCTGCGCAAATTGCCTCGTAGCCGCGCAGTTGTGCGGAAATGCGCGCGGCGGCGTGGGCGAGCCCTGGCGATACGAGGGCAGCGCGCGCCCGCTGCGGTGTAAAGGAAAAGCCCGGTACTAGATCGAGCCCGGGATTGCGATTCCGCACCGCAACCACGGACACAGCGCCAGGCGGCAACCTTCCCTCCGGAAGCCACCCTTCAGCCGCCAACCTCCACTACACCCGGCCGCAGCTCGGCCCGCAGGCGCTCACCGCGCGGGTCACTCAGGATCACGAACGTCCAATTCACCTCGCAACGGGCTCCAGCGGCACCGATCACTCGGAAAGAACAGCAACCTAACTGTTCAACATCTGCGGGGATCGGACGAGTGTCCAAAACATTCAGGAGCACCGTCCGCATGCGCCCCGGAGCTAGGCGCCGAGTTGCAAACACGGACCGGCCCGTGTCGGGATTCACGGTACAGGCTGCACCGTCCCCCGCATCTGCGACCGCTTCGAGACAGCCCGGGTCCCAAAGCAAATCCGCCTGCAGGCCAGCAATTCGGCCATTGTTCACGTCCAAGTTCATACACAGGTCCACCACTTGTCCGGACGCCACCTGGGCACCACCGGAACGCAGTGACAACACCGCTGCAGGAACGTCCTCCGGCTCGCCCAGTGGGATTTCATGGCGCCAAACATCGGTGTCAGAGTCGCGGGCAATTCCGGGAGCCGCATCGCCCGGGCTCTGATCATCGCCGGCACCGCCATCTCCCGCACACGACGCCAAGACCAATGCGCTCGCCAAAACCACCCAGCCTCGGACGGCCCGCACGCCCCACGATTCCTGTGCCATGCCTATGATTTACGACAGCTCGAGCCACCTAGGCAAGAACCGAGTTTTACCTGAAAGTCGGACCGACCCCACTCCGAGCTCGTGCCTAAAATCGGCGCGCGCAGACAAGCCACGCTTCACCGATCCCGCTGGCCCCGTGGACGAAAGCACCCAGGAGATTCCCGAAGCACTCAGGCAATGAGCTTGGCGTAGCGGTCGAGGATGGCAAGCACTTCGTCTCGCCCTGCCGGCGGCAAACCGAAGATGACTCTCTCCACGTGGGCAGCCTGAAAGGCCTCGATCACTTTCGGATCGGCCGGAACGGAGTAGACGCTGATCGAGATCGTTCGTGGATCGCGAACTTTTTCCTCGGCGATACGGCGGAGCTCCTCGATTTGCCGAATCACCGCGGTACCTCGCACTCCGAGAGGCAGCCAGCCATCGCAGTAATCCACAACCCGGCGCAGTACCTGCTGCGAATGACCGCCCAGCAAGATGGGCGGGTGCGGCTTTTGCACGGGCTTCGGCCAAGACCAGATGGGGTCGAAATTTACGAACTCCCCGTGAAACTCGGGCTCGTCTTCGGTCCAGATTTTTTTCAGCGCCGCGACCTGTTCGCGTAGCTTTCTCCAACGGGTACGAAACTCGGTGCCGTGGTTGGCCATCTCCTCCACGTTCCACCCGCCACCAATGCCAAAGATAAACCGCCCTCCGGAGAGGAAATCGAGCGAAGCTACCTCTTTTGCCAGGGTGATCGTGTCGCGCTGAATCACCAAGCAGATGCCCGTGCCCACCTTGAGGCGTCGTGTCACGGCAGCCGCCGCCGACAACGCCACAAACGGGTCGTGGGTGTGCCAATACTCTTGCGGCAACTCTCCTCCGCCCGGCCAAGGTGTGCGGCGGCTGGTGGGAATGTGCGTATGCTCCGGGAAAAACAACGATTCGAAGCCCCTGTCTTCCGCTTCGCGTGCAAGCTCGTCGGGGCGAATTGCATAATCCGTTGGGAACATCATCACGCCGTAATACATCGCTCACCTCCTCGGCGGCCGTTTGCGGGCAAGGGGATACCCCACCGTCAGTCTTTGTGCTCGTGAACGCTACCTCTGCTGCGTTCCTTTGACTTTTTATGCGGCGTTTTGGCTTCGCGACTCGGGGCCGCAGGCGATTGTTTTGCCTCAGCAGTGGGTGTCCCCACTGCTTGCGCGGCAGTCGCCGGCGGGGTTCCGCGAACCGGCGCCGTCGCTGCAGGAGTGGCTTTGGTCGCAGCCGGAGTTGGCGCCGGAGATGCGGCCGTTGCCTCCGCCCTTTCTTCCGGTGTCGCACCGGCAGGCGCTGCCCCCTCTGCGCCTGCGGCAGCAGGAGCCTGCATTTGCGGCACCACGGGTGCAACCGGCGCCGCTGGGGCTACGGCAGGCGCAGCGCCAACGGCTGGCGCCACTGGCGCTGCCGGGGCTGCTCCGCCGGTTGTTCCAGCGCCGGCGGCAGGAGCGGCGGGAGCTGCGCCTCCCTCGACGACCGCTGGAACCATCACACTTCCCGGCCCGGAACCGCTCGCACGTACGCCCCGCTC
The DNA here is from genome assembly GCA_026004215.1 of Candidatus Binatia bacterium. Classification (GTDB taxonomy): domain Bacteria; phylum Desulfobacterota; class Binatia; order HRBIN30; family HRBIN30; genus HRBIN30. The sequence continues at coordinate 376,070 of BPIR01000003.1, read as the reverse complement.
CTGAGCTCCACCCCGGACCGCAATACTTCCCGGAACGCCGTTCACCGGCAGGCGTTGGCCTCCGGGATCGGAAAGAATCACGTTCGACAAATTCACCCCACACGTGCGACCCGCTGCTTTCTCCGACACGCGAAACTGGCAACAGAAGAGCTGGCTCACGCTGGCCGGCATCGGGGAGGTGTCATTCAAGCTCGCCATGATGACACGCATTTGGCCTGCGCTCAGGATCCGAGTCTGAAACAACGACCGGCCCGTGTCGGGGTTCACCACACAAGCTGCTTGGTCGCCCGTGGACCGATCCGCGGTGAGGCACGAAGAGTCCCAAAACAAATCCGCTTGCAACCCGGCCACGTTGCCCTCGTTGTTGTCCAGAAACACACACACATCCGGAGTATCGCCCGGCGATGCGGAGGTTCCCTGAACTCTCACGGTCGCCGCCAGGGCCGCCGAAGCGGCGCAAGCCCACAAAACTCCGATGGATAACGTCCAGGCGTATCGTTTCATGCTCCACTCCTTGTACTTCTCTTTCCCCCTCGGTCACAACTCACTGTACCGAAACAGGCGCATACCGGCCGCAAACGAGACCAGCCCGTATGCCATCAGAATGCCCAACTTTGGCGCGACTTCCCACAGGGTGCGATCGCGCAACATCACGTCATGAATGGCAAACATGGACCAAGTGGTCATCAACCCGTGTGCGATCGTTTGCATCCACTTCGGTTGTTCGTAAAAGGGCCACCAGCAACCACCCAACGCGGCCAGAATGAATACCGCAGAAAGTCCCACCGGAATGATCTGTTCTCGCGTGCGCGCCAAAGCCGCCACAACCATGCTGAAACAAGCCATCGCAAACACGATGCAAATCGCCACCACCACCATCGCCAGGGGCGAGCGACCGAGGCTCAAGCCGTACACCCAGTGACCAAACCCGAGAAGAATGAGCAGTTGCACCGTACCCACGATCAAGCGAGCTGCCAGTTTGCCTCCGAGAATCGTAAATTGGGAGACGGGTGCCACCGCCAGGCGCCGCGTGGTTCCCCAAACCTCCTCGTCGCGCAAGCCGAACGACACGCTAAAGATCAGGCTCAGCAGCACAAACATGACACTGAACCCGGGGATGTTTTGCTCCAGCGAGGTAAACTTCAGTCGTTTACCCGTGAGGCTGCGCTCTTCCAGGGTGAGCAGCTCCTCTTCGAATGGATCACCGAGCGAAGCCGCCTCGCGGTCCGCCAGCAAAAAGATTACGCGGATCGCCTGCAACTCCGCCCATTGTGCAGGGTCCGTCAGCAGTTCGATCTTACTCGGTTTGTTCGTGAGGTACCGCTTACTCATCCCCGCCGGCAGCACCAGCATAGCCGGTGCTTTATTCTCCACCGCCACCAGCCGCTCCGCCGTCGCGCGATCCACCTCGCGCACGTCCAGGTGCTCGCGAAAAACCTTGATCAACGCGTTGGCCACCGGCCCTTGGTCCTCGTTTACGATGGGAAACAAAATGCTTTGCGTGCCGATCTCCGACTGCGTTTCTGCAACCACCAAAATAATGATGATCGGCACCACCAGGAGCGAGACCAGTGCGGAGCGGTCACGCACGATCAACCGCAGGTCCTTGAGCATTACCCTGAGGAGTTTCACAATTCGTCCTCGCTTCCGGCTCCCCCGGGACCGTACTTCCGCCGCATCCGCGCCAGCAACTCCGCGGGGCTCTCTTTTTCCAGCAGCCGAGCCAGTTGGCGGCGAAAGTTGTTCGTCAAACTCAAGTCCTCGATCTGAATATCCGTAGCTTTCCACACGCCCTCTTCGAGACGCATCTGGTACGTCACCGCGAACTCGTCGCGGGGCGTGATAATTTTCGTCTCTACTCGGGCTTGAGTGCCGTTCACGTTTTCGCCGACATACCCAAAGTCCGGCTTTTCGAAGAGCAAGAGCTTTTGCACGTACGTCCGCTGAAAGAGTTCGCGAAAGAGCTGCAAAAATTCTTGCCGTTGTGCCGGAGAGAATTTCGTCCAGTGGTCTCCCAGCGCTTCGCGACCCATTGTGTCCGTATCGAGAAAGCCTTTCAGCAACACCGAAAGGTCCGCCAGTTTCTCGTTATGGGTTTTCGGGCTGTCCACAATGCGCCGCGCTTCTTCCAGCACCTGGCGGGTGCGCTCCATCGGCGAAGTGGCCGCGACTGCGCCAACCGCCCCCGCGCACAGCCACGCCAGTGCGAATGCCCTCCACCCGATTCGCAAGATGCGCCCAGGCATCAATCCCGCAACTCCTTGCCCGTGAGTTGCAAGAACAAATTCTCCAAGCTCAGAGGGGCAATCTCGATCGTGACCCGATCGGCATACGGCTCCAAGCACCGGTGCAATGGGCCCAGTGCATGCACTGCTCGACTCACGAACAAGCGCAACCCGACTTGCGATTGCTCCAACCGGCACGCACCTGGGATCCTCCGTAGCGCCTCGCAGTCGAAGCCCTCGGGCAAGCCTCGAATATCGATGACTTCCGAGCATCCTGCGTTGTTCAGTAGTTCCACCAGCGGGCCCATCGCGATGATCCGGCCCTCGTCCATGATGCCGATGCGATCGCACAACCGCTCGGCTTCTTCCATGTAGTGGGTCGTATACAGAATCGCTTTGCCTTGCTCGCGCAAAGCTCGCACGATGGAAAAAATTTTCTCGCGCGAGTGCGGGTCCACCCCCACCGTCGGTTCATCCAATAAAACCAGCCGAGGGTCGTGAACCAAGCTAACCGCCAGATTGAGCCGCCGTTTCATCCCGCCCGAAAATTCTTGCACCGGCTCGCTCTGGCGGTTTTCCAGCCCGACGAACTCCAATAGTTCCTGCACCCTGTGCGCCAGAGTTTTCTCCGGCACGCCATACATGCGCCCAAAGAATTTGACGTTTTCCCGCGCCGTGAGTTGCGGGTACAGAGACACCTCTTGCGGTACCAGCCCAATCAATTCGCGCACCCGCCAAGTATCGCGGCACACCGAGTGACCGAACACCAAGGCATCTCCGGACGTAGGGCGTAGTTGCGTGGCAATCATGGAGATGGTGGTGGTTTTTCCGGCGCCGTTCGGACCCAGTAAGCCAAACACCTCCCCCTGGGCGATCTCGAAACTCAGATCCTGCACTGCCACCAGGGCGCCGTAGGTTTTTCGCAGCCCCTCCACACGCAAGGCGAGTTCCCGCACGTTGGCGCGCAACTCCGCCGCCACTCCTTCGCGATCACTTTTGGACACTGCAGAGTCCAGCGACGGAGCCAGCGGGGCCAAAGAGCGAACGCTTCCCATTGTTTCCACGAAGTGCGCATGGTTCAAGCAGAATCCTGACCGGGAGAAAAGGGCTATGCTCACAGGCAATCGACCACGAGAGAAAAACACCACGCGGACCTTTGGGTCGTTTTGCGGGCGTACCGAGCCGCGCACCATACCGTGCAGGCACACCGTGTCGCTTCTCCTGTGCGCCGTTTTCTCCACCGGATTGCTCGGTTGGTCGCCCCGCGTTGCAGCCGAGCAACCCAACCCCGAGCCCACGCCCCGGCGCACGCCTTTGAGCCTCAGCGACTGCATCCGCTCCGCCCTCGCAAGCGACCCGGACTTGCAAGCCGCCTCCGCAGAAATTGCCGCGGCTCAGGCGCGCCTCGCACAAGCCGAACTCGGCCGGCTCGGGGAGGCCGAGTACCGGCAAATACTCGGCTTCGTTCCCGAAGCCAAAGGAGATATCCTCGATCCACCCAAGCAAAACCGCAACGCGGTGTTTCGCAACCTCGGGCCGTTCACCCAGCTCGAAGTCATGTTCCACTTCCCGCTGTGGACCTTCGGCAAACTGCGCGCCGCCTTGGATGCCGCCCAGCAAGGTCTGGCCGCCCAACATGCCGCTGGCGAAGTCAAGCGCGCGGAAATCGTGCTCAACGTGAAACGCCTGTACTACGGCGTGCTCCTGGCCGACCAACTCGCGCGCGTGCTGGCGGATATGCGGGACAACATGGACAAAGCAATCCGCAAGGTGCAAGAACGTTTGGCCAAGGGATCTACGGCGGTCACCGAAATTGACTTGCTCAAACTCCAGGCCGGAAGAGCCAAGCTCGCCCGCGGGTACGCCGAGGTCGACGCCTCGGCCACCTTGGCGCGCAAAGCCCTCGCGCGTGCCATCGGTGGAGACGTGAGCTCCGAGGTCGAACTCGCCGAGCGCAGGCTCGAGCCTGTCGCCCTCGAGCTCGAACCTGTGGGTTCCTACGTCGAAGAAGCGCGCCGATCGCGTCCCGAGGCGGCCCAAATCAGCCATGGCCTGGCGGCTCAGGCCGCCAAAGTGGAGATGCAGCGAGCGGAACTTTTTCCGACTTTGTTTCTGAGCACGGGCTTCCAATACGCACTGGCCCCCAATCGCACGACCCAACGCAATCCATTTGCGGCCGAGGATTTCAACTACTCCCGCCCTGTCGGCGTGCTCGGCATCCGCTGGGAGCTCGACGTGTGGCGCAAACAAGCCAAGGTCGCCGAGGCCGAAGCGGACCTGGCCAAACTCCAGGCCCAACACCGCAGCGCGATGACCGGGCTCGAGCTCGAGGTGCACCGTGCATACGCGCAAGTGGTTCAAACGCGCGAGGCGGTGTCGGCTGCAACCGATGGCCGCAAGGCTGGTCGCGCGCTGCTGGTGGCGACTGTCAGCAATTTCGACTTGGGAATTGGCGAAGCCGAAGAGCTGTTCAAAGGCCTCGGAACGTACACGGAAGCGAGCACGGACTATTTCCGCGCGGTTCATGATTTCAATGTGGCCGTGGCCGAACTGAGTCGTGCGGTGGGCAAGGAACTCCTGCCGCTGGAGTATTGAGCTTCGAATGGGCACGAGCATCACGAGACCTCACGGACGACCGCGTTGCCCCTCCGCTGGCGCACACTGCTCGCGGGAACAAGCCGTACCCGAGACCGCGGAAACGTGGGCGCTTCCGGCACCACCGGGCTCCGTAGTGCGTCCTGTGCCGCTGCGCTACAGGACGGCCATCGTATGAAACCGGACACGGTACGCATTTCGGCTCTGGCCCTGCTGTACGTTTTTGCCACCTCCGGCTGCGTGCTGCTTTCTTCGCAGCCGGACTATCCGATCACTTCCCGGCGGCGGGAAGTGCTGGAGCAACGCCACCGCCTGGAGCCGGAGGAAGAGACCTCCACCGAGCCTGAGCAGCTCAGGGCCGGGGCCGTGGAGGAAGAACCGCTCGCTGCGACTCTGCCAGCAACGGAATCGCCTGCCAGCGCTGGAGAAAAGACCATGACCGCTGTCGAAGAGAGGCACCCGCCCGAGGAGACCACCGCAACGATCGCCCAGAGCGGCCCGCCGGCCGAGAGCAGCTCGAAAGCAGCTCCGGACTTAGCGAGTACCGCCACACAGGATTCGGTTGCGGAACTGATTGGCGCGGATACACCCCCTCACGTAGCGGCAGCGCTTCGCTGTGTGGAGCAAGGGCGTAAGCTCCTCGATCGCGGGCAGCTCGCCAGCGCTCGCGATTGGTTCGAGCGAGCCCTGAGTCTCGATGGAAACAACCCCTATGCCTACTACTTTCTGGCAGCTACGGCGCTGCGAGAGGGGCGGCTCGATCAGGCGGAAGCCTTCTTGGCCCGTGCGCATACGTTGTCGCATCAGGTGCCGGTGTCGTGGCAGAGCCGGTTTTGGGTTCTCCGTGGCAGCGTTTGGGAAGCTGTCGGACGCTTCGGCGACGCTCGTCAGGCATACCGCGAGGCTAGTTCCCTCGACCCATCGAACCCGCAAGCTCTTCAAGGCCTGGCAAGGCTGTCTGCCCCTCAGTAAGTTTGGCACAGGTGAACCAATGCGAATCCTCGCGATCGAAAGCTCCTGCGACGACACATCCACGGCCGTGCTCGACGACGGCGTAGTGCGCGCCAATATCGTCCTGTCGCAAGACGAGGTCCATCGCCCGTATGGCGGGGTCGTGCCCGAGCTTGCCTCGCGCTCGCACATGCGCGCGATCTTGCCGCTGTTGGACAAGGCCTTGGCCCAAGCCGACACCACCTTGGAGGAAATCGATGCCGTCGTGGCCACCTACGGACCTGGGCTGGTGGGCTCGTTGCTCGTCGGGCTCAACACCGCCAAGGCGGTTGCTTTTGCCCGAAACTTGCCGTTTCTCGGAGTGAATCACCTGGAAGGTCACTTACTTTCCCCGTTGATCGAGGCGGATCTGGAGTTCCCGTACGTGGGCCTTTTGGTCAGTGGGGGACACACCAGCCTTTATCTGGCAGAAGATTTCGGCCGCTACGTTCACCTCGGCAGCACGCGCGACGATGCCGCCGGTGAGGCGTTCGATAAGGTCGCCAAAGTGATGGGGCTGGGTTTTCCGGGCGGCAAGGTGATTGACGACCTCGCACGCCGGGGAGACCCGACGGCGATCGCGTTTCCACGGGCCCGCCTCAAAACCCGCGGCAACGGTACGCGTTTCGACTTCAGTTTTAGCGGGATCAAAACCGCCGTGGCTCTTTGGGTGCAGGAACACCCCTTGGACAGCGACCAGGCCCGCGCAGACTTGGCCGCCAGCTTCCAGGAGGCGGTCGTGGACATGCTTCTGGAGACGAGTTTTGCCGCACTGGATGCCGTGGCCTGCCGCCGACTGGCCATCGCCGGCGGCGTCTCGGCGAACTCGCGGCTGCGGGCGCGAGCTGCTGCATTCGCCGAGGAGCGCAACGTACAAGTCGTCATCCCGCCGATGCGTTACTGCACGGACAATGCGGCCATGATTGGATACGCCGGCTGGCAGCGCTTGTGCCGCGGCGAACAGCACAGTTTCGATCTCAATGCCTTTGCCGATCTACCACTGTGAACACGAGCCGGAGCACACGGCGCGGGCCAGCGCTTTGCCAGAGCCCCATGGGTTTCCTCCGCGTGCGGTATTGGGCGCTCGCAACATCCGCGAGGCGCTAAAGGAGATCGGACGAGGCCCCCGCAAAGACCTGGGACAACACTTTCTCGCGCAGCCTTGCATCGCAGAACGAATGGCAAAACTTGCCGGAGTGGAAGGCCACCACGTAGTGGAAATCGGCCCCGGCTTGGGCGTGCTCACGCAATTTCTTCTCGGCGCCCGCCGCTTGTGGCTGGTCGAAGTCGACCCTCTTCTGGCCCGCCGCCTCGAGGATCTGCTGGGCAGTCATGCCCACGTGACCGTTCAACGTGCCGACGCGTTGGCGCTCGACTGGCCGGATTTTCTCGCCGCCAACGGGCCGGTGCGCGTCGTAGGCAATTTACCCTACAACATCGCAACGCCTCTGATCGAAACGTGGCTCGGGCTGCCCGAGCTGGTGGACAGTATCGTGGTCATGGTTCAGCACGAGGTCGGAGAACGCTTGCGTGCTCGCCCCGGAACGCGCGCGTATGGGGCACTCTCCGTGCTGACCCAAGCGGTTGCACGAGTGCGTAAAGGCTTCAGCGTCGCCCCCGGGGCGTTCGTGCCCCCGCCCAAGGTGCGCTCTCAAGTTGTCGTGCTCGAACCCGATCCCTCGTTGCGGGCTCGCGTGAACGATTGGGGGTGGTTCCAGCGCGTCGTCCGCACGGTATTTGCTCAGCGGCGCAAGCAGATCCGCAACAGCCTGCTACAACTGACTGCGGACCCCGAGGCGGCACTGCACAGACTCGCTCTGGATCCGACGATCCGTCCCGAGAATCTTTCGGTGGACGATTTCTTGCGACTCAGCGCCGTTCTCTCCGCCCATGCCGGAGCTACCCGAGGTTGAAACCATCCGCCGCAGCTTGGCTCCGTGCATCGGCGCGGAAATCGCCGGGGTGTACGTCCGCGAGCCGCGGCTGCGCAAACCAGTAGACACCGAAGCCCTACGGCAAGCGGTGGGGCAACGCATTGTAGGCACGTTGCGCCACGGAAAGTACTTGATTTTGTCTTTGTCCGGCCCACACGTTTTACTCCTCCATTTTGGCATGAGCGGTACGTTGCGCATCGCTAGGAGTTTCCGCGACCTCCAAGAACACGATCACGTGCGTTTTCTCTTCGCCGATGGCCGGCAATGCGTGTTCAACGACCCGCGGCGCTTTGGATTGCTGTGGCTTGGCCCGAGAGAGAAAGCGGCAGAGATCGTGTCACCCGGCCCAGATGCCTTGGGTGCGGACTTTACGCCCGAGTATCTCTACGCGGTGGCCCGCCGCAGTTCGCGTGCGATCAAAACGCTTCTTCTCGACCAGCAGGTAGTCGCCGGCATCGGAAATATTTACGCCAACGAAGCACTGTACATCGCGGGTATTCGGCCGGGACGGCGGGCCCGGCGACTGACTCGACCTGAAATCTCGCGCTTGCACACCTCTTTACGCCAGGTGCTCGAAGAAGCAATTGTCGCTGGCGGCAGCTCGATTGCGGATTTCCGCGACAGCAACGGCCGGCCGGGATATTTCCAACTCCGCTTTCGCGTTTACGATCGTGCAGGCGAGCCCTGCCCCCGGTGCCAAAACCCAATTCGCAGGTCGGTACATGTCGGCCGGTCGAGCTTCTTTTGCCCCTGCTGCCAGCGCTAAGCAACTTGCGCCCCAACAGAAAGTTTGGCTCGGCTGACGGCGGGCACCCCCGATCGGGGTGAAGCGTTCTTCCTGCCGGCCGTGCTAGCGCACGACCAAAACAGCGCAGGGCGCATGCCGAATCACTCGCTCCGCCACGCTGCCCAGCAACAGGTGTTTCAGCCCTTTGTGGCCGTGTGTGGCAATCACAATGAGGTCCACCTTCTCCTCTTGGGCAATGCGGATGATTTCGTCCACTGGGGTTCCTTGACCCACGGCGCACCGGTAGCGCACTTTGGCCTCGGGCTCGTCACGTGGCACTCGCTCTTCCAAAGCGGCACGCGCATCTTCTTGCGCTCGGGCCAGGACGTCTGGGCTGAGAAGCTCGCCCGGGTAATATTGGGCATACAGCGGGTTAGGCACGATCACGGGTTCGATGACGTGGCAAAGAATCAACTCCGCGTCGTGGTCCGCGGCGATCCGAAAGGCATGGGGGATGGCCCGGTCGCCAGCCTCAGAAAAATCCGTGGTCACCAAAATTCGCTGGAAACGCTCGCGCACGACCTGCCACCTTGGCTAGCCCAACATGATCATGCCGCCGTCCACGACCAGCACCTGGCCCGTCATCATGTCGCTGTCCGAGGAGGCCAAAAAAACTGCCGTGCCGGTCAGGTCCTCGGGATTTAGCGGCTTCTTCAGCGCCGTGTACATCACCAGCATGTCGATCATTTCCGCGGGCACGACCGACTTTGTCGCCTCCGTCAGCGTCACCCCCGGGGCGATCGCATTCACGTTGATACCCCAGGGGCCGAGAGAGCCGGCGAAATATTTCGTCAGCCCGTTCACGCCCATCTTGGAAACACTGTAGTGAAACGGGGGCGACGGTTTGTCCGGGTCCGTCGTATCCACGAGCCCGACGTTGCCCATGTAGGCGGCGGTCGAAGACTGGTTGATGATCTTCCCGCGTCGCTGCCGCTTCATGTATGGCTCTACCGCCCGCGTCATCAGCCACACTCCGGTCAAATTGACCGAAAGGATGCGGTTAAAGTACGCGAGCGAAGGATCCTCGCGATTCAGCCCGTAAAATATGGCGGCATTGTTCACAAGAATGTCGATCGCGCCGTAGCGCTCGTGCGTTTTTGCGGCCACGGCCTTCGTGCTTTCCTCGCTGGCCACGTCGGTTTGCACGAACCAAGCCTCGGCTCCAGTGGCTCGGATTTCCTCTTCTGTGCGTCGGCCCCACTCGGGGTTGATTTCCGCGATGACCACCTTGGCACCTTCTTCGGCAAAGCGGCGCGCATACGCGCGACCAATTCCCTGCCCTGCTCCCGTGATAATCGCCACCTTGTCACGAAGCCGCATGAACCGTCTCCCTCCTCTTTGGCCCGGGACTCATGGGGAGGTGCGCATACCCGCGAACGTTCGTCGAGTGCACCCGCTCGCGTCGTGCGAGATCCAGCTCGTACTCGGGCATGGAACGCAAGACTTCTTCCAACGCCACTCGCCCTTCCAGCCGTGCGAGCGAAGCCCCCAAACAAAAGTGCGTACCGATCCCAAACGCCAAGTGCGCCACCGGGGTACGAAACACATCGAACTCGTCGGCCCGTTCGATTACGGTTTCATCGCGGTTTGCCGACCCGATCAGCAACAAAACTCTCGCCCCGGCCGGCACAACCGTGCCGTGCAATGTGACATCGCGCCGGACCACCCGGGCCAACGCTTGCGTGGAGGGATCGAAGCGCAGCACCTCCTCCACTGCGTCGGCCATGCGCTCCGGTTCGCGGATCAAGCGCGCCCGCTGCTGTGGATGCCGATACAAGAGATCCACCGCGTTCGCGAGCATCTTCGTGGTGGTCTCGTTTCCCGCAATGATGAGGAGGAAGCAGAAGCCCAAAACCTCTTCCCGCGACAGCCGCTCGCCTTCGACTTCGGCTTCGAGGAGCGCACTGAGCAAGTCCGTCCCCGGATGCCGGCGCCGATGCTCGATCTCCTCCGCAAAGTATTTCACGATGTTGCCCGCAGCCTCCACCCCGGCAGGGGTGACCCGAGGGTCTCCCGGCTCTCGGTGCAGCAAAGTATCGGACCACGTGCGAAGCGTTTCCCGGTCTGCTTCCGGCACTCCCAGCATGTTGGCGATCACCGCCATCGGCAGCTTGCCTGAGAAGTCGTCCACGAAGTCGAATTCTCTTTGGCGCAAAAGCGGTTGAAGGAGTTCCTGCGCGAGCGCACGTACGCGGGGCTCCATTTCCGCAACGCGGCGCGGGGTGAACGCGGCACTGATAATGCGCCGAAGCCGAGTTTGGCGGGGTGGGTCCATCGCGATGATCATCGGTGGTGCCTTGCCACTACCTTCCAAAGCCACGCCGCCCTGCGAGGAAAACGTTTCCCAGTCTTGCATGGCCTCGCGCACGTCGTTGTACCGCGAGAGCGCATAAAAACCCCGCTTCGCATTGTAGTACACCGGCGCCTCGGCACGCAGGCGAGCGTAGGTCGGATATGGATCCTCGTGAATTTCGTAGCTGTACGGATCGTATACCAACGGGGCCGACATCGCCTGTTGTTCCTTCAGGCGGCGCATACCCCGTGTAGAGCCTGCTTGGCAAGAGGCTACGAACGCTCGCTCGTCTCCAACATCCACCGCGGCAAATAGACTCCGCAAACTTCTTGGAACACCACGCGCACCGGGGCCCCAATCTGCAGGAGTGCCAAATTGGTTCGGTAAAACGGCGCCTCGGGTGACTCCACCAAATTTCCGACGAAGCGGACGGCCGGATCCTCTCGCGTAGCAACTACGATCACGTTGTAGGGTGCGACTGCTTCGTATGCAGGCAACAGCGGCGGGTGTGCCGTCACGAACGACCAAATCGTCCCCCGTCCCGACAACGTCTCCCACCGATGTTCGAGAGAGCGGCACTGCGGGCACATCGGACGCGGCGGCATGCGGCGCCGGCCGCAGCTCGCACAAACCTGCGCAACGAGTTCGCCCCGCGCCGCGGCCTCCCAGAACGGGGCGCTATCCGCATCCTCGATATCGGGGAGCAACCACTGTTCGCTCATACGGCTCTCCGCAACAAAAGCGCGCTCGTCGGCACGCCCTCGCCGCTGGTGACAAGGCAGCACGGCGAGTCGGCTACCGGACAGGTCGAGGTTCCTCGCATTTGGCGCACCCCTTCCAGAATCAAATTGAAACCGTGCACATACGCTTCCGAGAGTCCCCCGCCGGAGGTGTTGATCGGCAGCCGGCCATCGGGCCACTCCAAAGCTCCGCCTTCCGTGAACGGACCGGCTTCGCCGCGCTTGCAAAATCCATATCCCTCTAAAGAGAGCAAAATGAGCGGCGTGAACGCGTCGTAAATCTGCGCCACCCGCACGTCCTCGGGCCGGAAATCGCTCTTGGACCACAAGAGTCGGGCGCAATCCCACGCCGGCCCACGCAACGGGTCATCGCAAAAGTAATTCGTCATTGGCTGGCACTGAGGCGGAATGCTTTGGGCAAACGCATGAATGTACACGGGCGGCTGTTTTGCATCGCGCGCGCGCTCTGCGCTGGTAACCACGACGGCCAGCGCCCCATCGGTTTCGAGACAGTTGTCGTACAAACAAAGCGGCTCACTGATCCAGCGCGCGGACATGTACTGTTCGCGAGTCAGCGGCCGATCGTAAAACGTGGCGTTCGGATTGCGGTTCGCATGTTTCCGGCACGCCAATGCCACGTTTGCCAGGTGGTCCCGCGTGGCTCCGTATTCGTACATGTAACGCCGGGTGAGCATGGCAATTTCGTCCACCGGGCGCAGCAGGCCGAACGGCCTGGTCCATTGCGCCGATCCGCTCACGCGGCTGCCCACGTTCGCCCATGGACGACTCGTTTTCGCGGATCGCTTGCGTGCCCGCCACGCAACGGCAACACGGCACTGCCCCGTGGCCACGGCCATGGCTGCGTGCCCCACGGTGGCACACCCCGCACCACCTCCGTAACCCACCTCTCCAAAATACGTAATGGCACCCAAGCCCAGATTGCGGGCGATCTCCACCTCGCGCCCGTTTTCCATGGAAAACATGACCAGCCCGTCCACCTCTCGCGGCGCGATCCCCGCATCGTCCAGGGCGGCAGAAATGGCCTGACACGCGAGCGAGAGCTCGCTCTCCGGCAAGCCCTTCCCAAACCGCGTCTGTCCAATGCCGACAATGGCAGTACGGTCTTTGATATCCATATCCCCGCTCGACGGCGCGCTTTGCTAGCACGGAAAAAAATTTCGGGCGAGCACGCTTTCGTTGCGCGGCCGCTACCCGGCTCGGATCCCACGAGACCGAGGGCGCCCGCAGTGAAGCTCCCGGGTGCGGCACTGGTCCGACTCGTGCTCGCCGGGGGACGACGCGTCAGCCGCCCCGTGGGTACGGCTTGTTCGCTGCCGGCCAAGCGTTCACAAGCAAATAGGCGAGGAATGGAAGGCTAAAGCCCTCATGGAGGAGCGAGGTGATCGGCCTCGGCAAGCGTAGCAACACAGGGGCTCGAAATTGCAAGTACATCAAAGCAATCGCTCCGAGCAAAAGCGAGCAATTGCGCCGGCTACCGCCGCCGTACTCGCGCTTCATCACGTCGCAAATCAAGATGATCCGCGGGCGGTCCGTAAAGTTCCACACGTGGTGCCGGTAGGCGTCGTTGAATACCAGCACATTGCCCTCTTCCCATCCCCGGCGTTCTCCGGCCACTTCGATTCCGCAATGCTCCACGGAACCGGGGACAAACAGACCCAAGTGGGCGCGGTAGAACAAATTCGTATCGCCGTGGTGCGCGGGTAAGCTCGCGCCCGGCTCGAGAATGTTGAACGACGCGGTAACAAGGTCGGGAATTTGCCTCAAAACCCCTACCGTGTGCGGAAATGCTTCCCAGGCGGCACGATAGGGCCGGCGCGCAGTGACCAATCGAATGCCTCGCCAACCATCGAGCCGGACCCGATCCGGAACAAAGTGAGGTTGGAAGCGCCCACCCCGGCCGAGGTAACGCACGAGTTCCTCTCGAATGTTCCCAGCCTCGCGCCGCAGCAGTGCCGTCCACGGCAGGGATTCCGGTTCGTAGAACCGCGGCCCATTGCCGCGGTAGGGGCCGTAGATGCGGAAGTACCGCGGTTCCATCTGGGACCGGCCTGACTGCTTCTCTTTATCGGCGCAATCGTGCCGTGCGTTCATACCGCCGCCTCGCTGCAAATGGCCGCTACCTACCGCAACCAGCACAGCCGCGGAAGCCCCGTCGTGGCGATCCGGGCGCCTCGAGCCGTGCGGGCCCGCAGCGAGTCGCGCACGGCCCCACACGCGCCTCGCTGACTGCAGGTGCGTTTCGAAGTCGTGCTCCACCCTCAGGTGGGCGCGTAGTCGGGCGGGCGACCGCGGGCCCGTAAGGGCTACGGCCGCAAGTCGGGATTATCGAAAACCCGGTTGAGCCCGTTCAGCGCCGCCACGCGGTAGGCCTCCGCCATGGTGGGGTAATTGAAGGTTGTATTGACGAAGTAGCGCAAGGAATTTCCCGCACCCTTTTGCGAAATAATCGCCTGGCCGATGTGCACGATTTCGGCGGCTTGGTCACCAAAACAGTGGATCCCGAGGATCTCCAGCGTTTCGCGATGGAACAGTAGCTTGAGCATCCCTACCGTGTGGCCGGTAATCTGCCCGCGCGCCAAGCTGCGAAAGAACGCATGTCCCACTTCGTACGGCACCTTGGCGGCCGTCAGTTCCCGTTCGGTCTTCCCGACCGAACTGATTTCCGGAATGGTGTAAATTCCCGTCGGGATAAATTCGATCAAGTGCTCGCAGCGGCCGTAAAGCCAGTGGGCCACCGCAAAGCGTCCCTGATCGTACGCGGCGCTGGCCAGTGCGGGGAACCCCACGACATCGCCGACTGCGTAAATGTGCGGCACGGCGGTTTGGTAGTTCTGATTCACCGGAATGTTGCCGCGCCCATCCACATGGATCCCGATGCCTTCCAATCCCAATCCGTCGGTGTTGCCCGTGCGCCCGTTGGCCCAAAGCAAAACATCCGTTTTGATCTTCTTGCCGGACTTGAGGTGCAGCACCACACCATCGTCGCGACCCTCGACCCGCTCATACTCCTCGTTGTGGCGAATCAACGCTCCTTGTTCCCGCAAGTGATAGGCCAGCGCATCGATGATCTCGTCATCCAGGAACTCGAGTAACTTGCCCCGGGTATTCACCAGGTTCACCTTGCAATCCAGATTGCGAAAGATGGACGCGTACTCGCAACCGACCACGCCGGCACCGTAAATCGTGATCGATTGCGGCATTTCTTGGAGGCTCAAGATGGTCTGCGCATCGAAAATGCGCGGATGGGAAAAATCCACGTCCGGCGGGCGGTAGGGGCGCGAGCCTACGGCAATCACGAAGGCATCGGCGACGACAATCTCGCGGCCTCCCCGCTCGTCTTCCACTTCCACCGTGTGCGGATCTACAAACGACGCGCGCCCATGCACGAGCGCAACATGATTGCGCTCGTAGAACGACTCCCGTAACGCCACCTGTTTCTGGATGACGTCCTGCGCCGAACGCAGCAACTGCGGAAAGGTCACACGCGGTGGCTTGAAACCCAAGTCGCGCCACAAAGCACTCGTGCTGCACTCGATCCACTGCCGCACCGCGTACCGCAACGCTTTACTCGGAATCGTGCTCCAGTGGGTGCAACTTCCGCCGACCGCGCGGAAGCGTTCCACCACGGCCACGCGTTTGCCTGCCTTGGCGGCACGCATTGCGGCCCCCTCACCGCCCGGGCCACTACCGATTACGCAAAGGTCCACTCTTCTGCTGGGCATGAACAAACTCTACGCGAGAAGGGATCAACGCCGGTCCCACGCCAAGCGCGTGTCCGGCTCTTCCTCGTCGAGGAGGAACATGGGGCTGCGCTTGTCGATGTGCCCAATGAGCCCGTTGTACACGCTGTAACCCACGAGCTCCCGAAGTCGCCGGCTGAATCCCCGTGCAATTTCCCTGGGGATTCCCAGTTGTTGATTCTCCTGCTGCCGGATGAAGCCAGCGCAGTAGTTCATGGCAATGCCAATGCGCCGTTCATTCGTGCGGTTCGCTCCTCCTCCGTGCCACAAGCTTCCATGCCACACCAACACGCTACCCTTGGGCATCTCTGCCGCAATCGTGTCATAACGCTCGCCGATCACCGGATGGCTGTCGAACTTGTGGGAGCCGGGCACCAAACGGGTCGCGCCGTTTTCCTCGGTAAAGTCCGTGAGCGCCCACATGGTGTTGCACACCACCGGAGGATGCGGGCGCGCGATGGGGATCAACTGATCGTCCGAGTGAATTGGTTGCGCTCGCTCTCCGGGACAAATGGCAATCGAGGACAGCGAAGATACCAAACAACCGGCATCGAGCACGCGTTCCACCAGTGGCAGCACATTCTCGTGCACGGGGATCCGCTCGTAGAGCTTGCCGTGCACGAGCAAATTGTAAATGCGCACCGTCTTCGTTCCTTCGAACAGGTTCTTTGCCGGCTGGATGTCGTACTCCCGCTCGATCCGATACAGGTCCTCGACCAGAGCGTCGATCAACTCCGGCTCGATCACCCGCTCGAGAATCGTGTATCCGTGTTCCTCGATGTGCCGGGCGTGTTTGCGGAGGTCGTCTTCGGTCAACATCGCGGGCTCCTTTCCCCGGCGCAAGCGTTGGCGCGCCTCACTTTTTGATTTGCATGTCCTCCCCGCAGCATTTCAATGTGCCGGCACCACCTTTGGTCACGATCACTTGAGCACCGCACTTTGGGCACTGGTAAATTTTGCCAATCTGATTGGCCATACCGACCGTTCCCTCCTCTCATCAACGACAGCTTCTATCCGTGTGTTTACTGGCCGCGAAACCGCACTTTCTTTTTCCTGCGAAATGCCTCGATTCCCGCGCGCCAATCGGCCGTCGTTTGCAACAACACATACAGGTCTTCCTCCAGTCGCATGCCTTGCTCTAACGTCCCATCGAGACCTTTGCCTACCGCTTCCTTCGCATAGCGCAAGGCGAGGGGGGCACGTTGAGCCAGCAGGCGGGCATAGCGCTCCGCCTCGGATCGCAAGGCTCCTTCATCCCACACGGCATTGACCAAACCCCACCGTAACGCCTTCGCGGCCGCGACACGCTGGCCAGTCCACAACATCTCGAGCGCCCGCGGTCGGCCCACGAGGCGCGGTAACCGCTGCGTCGCGCCGTTTCGAAAAAACCGCCCTTCGGTAAGCTGCGGCAGGGCAAAATAGGCGCGACGCGAAGCGAATCGAAGGTCACAGGCCAAGGCAAGCTCACAACCTTCCGCCACGGCGCCGCCGTGAACCACGGCAATCACCGGGCAAGAAAGCTGCGCGACGGCCTCGACAGACTGTACGAGCCCGTCACCTTCGTCCGGCGCAAGCCCCAAACAAAAATCGCGGCTTCGGGAGACCAGCAACACCACGCGGACCGTGTCATCGAAGGCCAGCTCCTCGATCGTGCGACAAAGCTGGGAGTCCATACTGGCATCCATCCGGCCTGGGTAGCCAGGCTCGAACAACGAGACGATCGCAACTCCCCCGGATCGCTCCATCTTCACGGAGCCTTGTGCCGCGGCACGAGTCTCGGGGTCAGGGAGACGTCTCATGCAATGGCTACCCTTTAGCCCCGCGCGAGGCGGCGGAACCGTGCACCGTTACCAGCCTCTCTCGCCCCGCTCCCACCGTTCCCGCAAGTCTTTTCTCAGCACCTTGCCCAGCGGGTTTTTCGGCAGCTCGGAGACGAAGTACACGAAGTCCGGCTTTTTGAAGCTGGCCAAGCGCTGGCGGCAAAACTCGATCAGCTCTTCGGCCGTGGCCACGCTGCCCGGGCGGCAAACCACAAACGCAGCGACTCGCTGGCCCCACTCCACATCGGGAACCCCGACGACCGCCACGTCCTCCACTGCGGGGTGAGAAAACAGCGTATTCTCTACTTCTGCCGGTGCGATATTCTCCCCGCCGCGAATGATGATGTCGTCTTTCCGCCCAGCCAGGAACACGTACCCATCCGGGTCCATCCAGCCCATGTCGCGCGTCGGGAGCCACCCATCGCGCTGCAACGGCGACTCCACTCCCGACTCTGTGCGGTAACCCTTCATCACACGGGGCGTACGTACCCAAATCTCTCCCACCTCCCCTCGCGGCAACTCGCGTCCGGCGTCATCTACCACGATCAACTCCACGTCAGGCAGCGGGCGGCCGATCGAACGCAAACGCTGCAGCTTCACCTCGTCCTCCGCGGCAGAGCCCGTCAGGCGGTGGTCTTCCGGACCTAGCACCGTCAGTGTCGAGGTGGTTTCGGTTTGGCCAAAGGCGTTGACGAAACCGACGGAGCGAGGAAACACCTCGATTGCGCGGCGAATCACCGGGAACGGCATGGGCGCACCGCCATAAGACAGGACCTCCAAACTGGAAAGGTCTCGCCGACTGAAGTCCGGGTGGTCGAGAATCTGCTTCAACATCGTCGGCACGACAAACGCGTGTGTCACCCGCTCTTGCTCCACGGCTTGGAGCCAAGCACCCGCGTCGAACTGCGGCAGCAAGACCATACGGCGGCCAGTCCACACGTTGGTCATGATGTTCGTCGCTCCGGCAATGTGGTAAACCGGCACGCACACCAGCGCAGTTCCACGCGGTGTGCCATCGGCCAGCTCCACATTCGCCGTAACGTACTGCGTGAAGTCTCCGTGCGTCAGCAGCACCGCCTTTGGGCGAGCTGTAGTGCCGCTCGTGTACATGAGGATTGCGGTCGCATCGTCGTCTACGGCTACCGGATCGTCCAAAATTCCGCGGGCGAGGAGGTCGTCGTAAACCAGGCCGTCGAGTCGTCGCTCTCCCAGGGCGACGATGCGCGGCCCGTTCGGCAAGCGCCGGCGCAGTTGCTCGGCGGTATCTACGTATCGGTCGCCGACAAACAAAAGGCGCACGCCGGCGTTGCCAATCATGAATTCGAGCTCCGGCAGCTTCGCACGGTAATTGAGCGGCAAAAACACCGCGCCGGCGCTCGCGGCGGCGTAATACGCGGCCACGTAGCGATCAGAGTTGGTATCCAATACGGCAACGCAATCGCCGGGACCGATGCCCAGCGCGCGCAGGCCCTGCGCCAAGCGGCGCACTTCATCCCAAAGAGAGCCGTACGAGCGCGTGCGCCCGCCAAAACGCACAATCTCTTGTTCGGGAAACAACGAAGCCGGAATGCTCAGAAAGTTTGCCGTGTTCATGACCCGGCTGACCCCTCCCCTCCTCGACGAGCCGCCAGCCGAGAAGCGGCTCTCGACGCCAAGCGGCGTTCCAAACAAAGCCCTGCCGCAAGACTGCGGTCGAGCCCTTCCCAAACCGCACGTTTACTGAGCTGCAAAAGCGCGGGCTCGATCGCAGCCAATTTCTCGGCCAGTGTCCACACAGTGGACTCCAGGCGAGCCCTGGCCACAATGCGCACAGCCAGGCCCCACTCTACGGCCTCGCGGGGCGAAAGCCAGCGCCCGCTTCCCATCGCCTCCAGTGCCCGAGCCCGCCCCGCCAAGCGCGGCATGGTTTGCGTGCCACCCACTCCGGGAATCGTACCCAAACCAGTTTCCGGATAACACATGCGCGCATCGTCGCTGAGCACACACCAGTCGCACAACAAGGCCAACTCCAGTCCCCCACCCACGGCGTATCCATGTACACCGGCAATCATGGGCTTCCACAGGCTGGCCAACAAACCGGCCACATCGCGCCGCCAACGCGCCGCCCGCGCGGAAGTCGGACTGGCCGCAGTGCCGAACTCGTTTAGATCGCCTCCCGAGCAAAACGAGGGCCCGTTGCCCAAAATAACCCCGACACGCACCTCGGGATCGTCGCGAATCGCAGAAAGCACCTCGAACAACCCGTCGCGCATGGCCATGTTGTAGGCATTGTGCACCTCCGGCCGGTTGAGGCGCACCGCGCCAATTGAGCCGCGCTTTTCGTACAATACCGGTGGTTCTGCCAACTTCCCTGACCCCGATGTGCTCGCCGCGCTCAGTCACTCGACGGCACAGGCTTGGCTTCTTTCACCTGGACTTCCTGACCGCAACACTCCACCGTGCCCGGCCCCGGCTTGGTGCACAGAATTTCGGTTCCGCACTGCGTGCAGACGTACCGTTTGCCCAGTAATGTCGCCATGATTTCTCCCTCCTCTCTTGACTGCGGATCATTGCGCCGTTCCCCGCAGCTTTACGGGTAACTCGAGGAACGGAACGTTCGCCACTTCGATGCTGGCCCGATCTTCAGCCCACCGCGCCTCCAGGATCTGACCGGGTTCCCACACCTCGCGCCGCAGATAGGCAAATCCGATACCGCACCCGAGCGCAGGAGACCATGCCACGCTAGTGACGTGACCGACCTCACGCTGGTGCTGAAACACACCTGCCCCGCGCACGGGCAACGCGCTGCCACGGCAAATGAAACCTCTTCGCTTGCGTTGAACCTGCCCGCGCGCTGCCACCCGCTCGACCACCTCTTGCCCGAGGTAGCAGCCCTTACCGTAAGAAATTGCGGCTTCGACATCGGCTTCGGCAATGAGCGTCGATTCGTCCATATCCACGCCCACACGCGGGATTCCGGCCTCGATGCGTAGTACTTCCAATGCCTGCGCACCCACAGGCAACGCACCCAGCGCGCATGCTTCCTGCCAGAGATGTGCAAAGCCTGCCGGAGACCCGAACAGGATCCAACCCCTTTCGCCGGTATGGGTCACGGCCGCCACACGGACATTGAGGCCATTCCACACGATTTCCCGATGGCCATACATCGGGAGTTCGGCCACGTCCTCACCGAGCCAACGCTGGGCAAGAGACGCGGCACGGCGCCCCTCCAAGACAATCAGGGGCACGCTTGGAGGGTCCGCAAACTCCACGTCGTCCGCCACGATATACTGGCTCAAATGTTCCCGAACCCGATCCGCGCGCTCCCGCGGCACGTCGAGCCAGAGTGCGTCCTCGAGAGCAAACACTCGCAAGTCCGTGACGACCCGGCCCTGCACGGTCACGGAGGCCGCGTAGGTGCCCGTGCCATTGCCTAGCCGCGCCACGTCTGCCGTGATCATGCCCTGTAAAAAAGAGACTCGATCCGTGCCCACCAACGCCCAAAGTTTCCGAAAGCCACCATCGAACACGCCTACCCCTTCGCGCACCGCAGCCCACTCGCGCTTCCAGTCCCCGAAATGCAACGCCTCCTCACCGCCGTCCTGGGCGGTGCCTAACACCGCACCGGAAGCGATTAGTGCGGCACGCCTCGTCGTCCGTTCCGATTCCACCGGCATCTCGACTTCTTAAAACCCAGCCCTCGGCGGGAACGCAAGTCCCGCCTTTTGGCGAGGAGTCGCCTTCCAGTCTCACGATCGCCTGGCGAACACGAGTCCTCGAGACTGTCGAGCACACCCCCACCGCCTGCCACGTCCAATGTTGACAAAACCCAGCCAGAGTGTGGTATGAGGGCGCAGTTTTCAGGGGTCAACAGGAGCACGATTCGTACCGTGCGCGACATCGAGGGCGAGGGAAAATGGCGATGAACCAGCTCAGAGCGTTCGTTTCGGCCTGCATTGCGGCTGTTCGTGTTGGCGGAGTCACACTATTCGGCCTACTGCTGATGAGTAGTGCTTGGGTGGGAGCTTCGCGCGCCGATTACTCCATCGGCGCGCGCGTTGCACATAGTCCCGACGACATCAACACAACCAACGTTCCAGGGCTCCTCACTCTTTCCGGCAACGACGCGGTGGCCAACGTCTCCTTGCCATTCAACTTTGTCATCGAGGGAACGCCCTACAACACGATCGCTATTTCCACCAACGGCTGGATCGAATTCGGCGGCAATACTTGCACGAGCGGGTGCGGGACAGCCAACTCCGATCCAGCAAACGCTTGCCTCCCCACCTCGAAGCATACCAACCCGTTTCTCGCGGCTTATTGGGATGACCTGCAGACCTTCGGGTCGCACGTTCGTTACGGAACGGTGGGACAAAGCCCCAACCGGACGTTCCTCGTGGATTACGAAGTGGACGTAGATCCGGCGGTGGAAAACAACGCCGCTGACGACATTCGCTTTCAAATCCAGTTACACGAGGGCTCGAATCTCATCACGGTGCAGTACCGCGATTCGGGAAATGTCGCCAATGGCCAAGGTGCGACAATTGGATTCCAAAGCGCGGGCGGGGCTTCCGCAGCAGCGTATCCTCTCACCTGCAACGGCAAAATCCTCGACGACAACCGGCCCAACGAAAGTTGGTCCGCGGATGTCGGGCGCTCCGGACTCGTCACATTGGCCGCGTTGAACGCGCACAGTCCGGACGACATTACCGGTTTCTCGACTTTGAGCGGTAACGAGTCCACCACGACTGTAACCATGCCTTTTTCCGTGACCATCGAAGGAGCCACGTACAACACGCTGGCGATTTCCACCAACGGCTGGATCGAGTTCGGAGGCAACACATCGGGATCCGCCGACCCAGCCAACGAATGCCTCCCGACGTCCAAACACACAAACCCATTCCTCGCCGCGTATTGGGACGACATGCAAACCGTCGCCAGCGCGATTCGCTACGGCGCGGTCGGGAGCGCACCCAACCGCACCTTCATCGTGGATTTTCAAATGGAAACTGCACCGGGCGGCAGTAACAACGACGTGTACGTCCAGGTGCAAATCCATGAGACTTCGAACCTCATCTCGGTTCGTTACTGGACTGCCGAGTACACGGCCAACGGCCAAGCAGCCACCATCGGTTTCCAAGGCGCGGGCGGCTCCTCCGCGACGGCGTACAGCCTCACATGCAACGGTAAGATCCTCGACGACAACGCCACCGTGGAAGAAGGCTGGTCCCTACATCCCAAGTCGCTCGGCGCCATGTCGCTGCATTCCGGCATGGCGCACAGCCCGGACGATATTTCGGGCTTTGCCACGTTAACTGGAGACGAGGCTGTGGTGAATGCCGCGCTGCCGTTTGCTGTGGTTTTGAACGGGGTGAGTTACACCACGATTGCGATTTCCACCAACGGGTGGATCGAGTTCGGAGGGAACACCTCCGGAGGCGCGGACTTTAACAACACCGCATTGCCGGCAGCCAACCACACGAACCCCTTCCTCGCCGCGTACTGGGACGACATGGTCACCACGGGCACAAACATCCGCTACGGTACGGTCGGTAGTCCTGGGGGCCGGACCTTTATCGTCGACGCGCAACTTCAGACCTTTTCGGGCAGTTTCGGCGCCTCTTACCAGATCCAAATCCACGAGGGTTCCAACGTCATCAACGTAAAATACCGCTCGTTGAACCCCTCGGCTAACGGACAATCCGCCACGATTGGCTTCCAAGGTGCCGGAGGCGCCAGTGCACAAGCGCTGCCGCTGACCTTCAATGGCAAGATACTGGACGACAACCGGCCGAACATGAGTTTCTCCATCGCCCCCCTGCCGGTCTGCGGTAACGGAATCATCGAGACCAAAGAGCAATGCGACCTTTCGAGCCAAAACGGCCAGTCGAGCTCTTGCTGCACGGCGCAGTGCGCCTTCCGAGCTGGAGGCCAAGTTTGCCGCGGCGCTGCAGGCGAGTGCGACCTGGTGGAAACCTGCAGCGGCTCCAGCGCAACGTGCCCTGGCGACGCAAAGAAGGCAAACGGTACCGCGTGCTCGGACGACGGCTTCCCCTGTACCTTCGATGTGTGCAACGGCACCAGCGACTTGTGCCAACACCCCATTGCGCCCACCACGACGGTTTGCCGGCCGTCCATTGGCGTTTGCGATGTGACGGATTATTGCGACGGCGTAAATCCTACGTGCCCACCGGACAACGTCGCACCGCCATCTCAGGTCTGCCGGCCTGCCGCGGGTGATTGCGACATTACGGAATTCTGCGACGGCTTTAGTCCGAGCTGCCCGTTCAATGCGAAGAGTACTGGTTTGTGTCGTGCCTCGGCCGGCGTGTGCGACGTAGCGGAATTTTGCGACGGCGTGAACGACCAGTGCCCGCCGAACCAATTCCAAAGCGCGGGGACCGTGTGCCGCACCTCGGCCGGAGATTGCGACTTGACCGAGTACTGCACGGGCACAAGTGCGGCTTGCCCGCTCGACGCCAAGAGTACGGCGGTGTGCCGGCCCGCAGGGGGCGACTGTGACGTTGCTGAAAGTTGCGACGGAGTGAGCAACGACTGTCCGGCGGATGTGTTGCGGCCGAGTACGCACACGTGTCGCACGGCGGCGGGTCCGTGCGATGTGCCGGAGAACTGCACGGGCACGAGCGTGGCCTGCCCGGCCGACCAAGTGGCGGCTGCGGGCACGGTGTGCCGCGCGGCTTCGGGTGATTGCGATGTGGCGGAGGTGTGCGACGGGGCGAGCGTGAGCTGCCCGGCGGACGGCATTCGTCCTGCCGGCTTTGTGTGCCGGGCTTCGGCGGGGGTGTGCGACATTGCCGAGGAGTGCAACGGGTTCAGCAAGGCGTGTCCGGCGGACGATTTCCGGCCGAACACGGTGGTGTGCCGTCCGGTTGCGGGGCCGTGCGATGTGGAGGAATTTTGTCCGGGCACGGGGCCGAATTGTCCGAACGATACGTTTGCGGGCGGGTCGGTGGAGTGCCGCAGTTCGGCTGGGGTATGCGACCCGGCGGAGTTTTGCGATGGTACGGGGCCGAACTGTCCGGCGGACCAGCGCAGCCCCACCACGCAGCTTTGCCGCAACATTCAGGGGCCGTGCGATGTGGCGGAGTTTTGTGATGGGGTCAGCCCGCAGTGTCCGACGGATCAGTTCAAGGGGGCTACGGAGCAGTGTCGAGCGGCCAGTGGGGTGTGCGATGTGGCGGAGTTTTGCGACGGTACGGGGCCGAACTGTCCGCCCGATGGGGTGAAGGCGGATACGGAGATTTGCCGGCCGGCGGCTGGGGTGTGCGATGTCGACGATTACTGCGACGGAGCCACCAAGGGGTGTCCGGCCGACCAGAAGAAGCTGGGCGATGTGTGTCGGGGGTTGCAGGGGGCGTGCGATGTGGTGGAGGTGTGCGACGGGGTGAGCAACGACTGCCCGCCGGATGCGGTGGAGCCCACCAGCACGGTGTGCCGGCCGGCGGCTGGGGTGTGCGATGTGGCGGAGAGCTGCAATGGGGTGGATACGGATTGTCCGCCCGACAGTTTTCAGCCGGCTTCGGTGGTGTGTCGTGCGGCGGCGGATGGGACGTGCGATGTGGCGGAGAACTGCACGGGCACGGGGGCCAGTTGTCCGGCGGATGTAGTGCTCCACGAGGGGGATGGGTGTGCGGGCAGCGATGGCAACACGTGCAAGCATGCGTGTCGCGGCGGGTTGTGCGTGGACGAGATTCGGCCGAACTGCTGCGGCAATGGGATACCGGATGTCGGGGAGCAGTGTGACGATGGGGATCAGGAGTTCGCGGAGGACGAGTGTCCGTCGGGTCCGGGGCAGAACTGCACGTATGCGGACATGGTGCGGGGGACGCGCAAGAATCCGGCCAAGGACAAGTACGGGTGTTTGCTGCAGTGGCACGTGGCGCACAGTAGTTTGTCGCGGGACAAGTTCGGGTTACCGGATCGGGACCAGGCGTGTCGGGACAACGACCCGACGTGCGACTTCGATCCCACGCCGGGGGTGTGTGGGTTTAGGGTGGCGTTGTGTTTGAACACCACGGACAGCACGTTGGCGTGTGTGCCGAGCACGGGGGTGACGCAGGTGGTGGTGAAGCCGGTGAGCCAGAGGATTGCGAGCGATCCGATCATTGGGCCGCTGGCCACGCAGAACGTGGCGCAGGTGGTCACGGCGTTGACGCAGCTATTGGATCCGCAGGATCCTGGGGCTGGGTATTCGAAGGGGCTACCGTTGTTGGCGAATCAGAAGGACTGGTGCAGCCAGCCGCTGGAGATGAAGGCGTTGGTGGTGCAGACGGCCAAGGACAAAGCGAAGCGGCGTGTGGCGATTCGCACGACGGCATTCGATGGTAGTCTGCCGCGGCCGAAGAGGAAGACCAGCATGCTGCGCCTGACTTGCTACCCGTAAGATTCTCGTTCGCGCGCACAGCATTTGCGGCGCGGGGCCCACTGGGCCCCGCGCCACTCTGTCGTGCCTTGCCCCTACAAACGGTCGCGTCGGTGCGCCAGGCCACCGAGAGGGGATGGTGTCCCAGCGGCACGAATCGCGGCGGTTCGCTTACACGCCCTCACCCCGGAACCTGTAGGAGCGCCCCTCGTGGCCGCCCCTATCCCCGACGATCGTCCGTTCCCCTTCAGACAATTCCCCCCTTGCACGGCGGGATTAGGATGATGGTCTGCTTCGGGCGAAATAGCCGAGTAGCCAAATGGCCACTCACCACTCGCCGTCTCATGCCACCCTTACCCCTCCTCTGCTCCCCGCTTCCTCGCAAGGGAGAGGTGTTCCGTCCTTTTCCTCTGCTGACAAGAGCGGCAAGCACCACTGTGCAATGTCGGCGAGTCGTCGGCGCCTTTCGCTTCGGCACGCAAAGGTTATTGTGTGCGCGAAAGTGCCGTGGCTCGCACAGCGGGGCTTGCGTCTTCGTCGCAAACCAGGCAGCGGGAGCACATGAACTACGAGGATATCTTGTACGAAAAGCGCGATGGAGTGGCGTGGATCACCATCAACCGACCCGAGCGGCGCAATGCGTTTCGCGCCCGTACTGTGAACGAAATGATTCACGCGTTTCGGGACGCTTGGGCTGACGACGATATTGGGGTCGTTGTACTGACCGGCGCCGGCGACAAGGCTTTTTGCTCGGGCGGCGACCAGAAAGAGCGCGGACCAGAGGGCTACGCTGGCGGGCCTGGCATTGGCCTCAACGTGGCCGAGCTGCACAGCGTCATCCGCAACATCCCGAAACCGGTGATCGCCATGGTCAATGGCTATGCCATCGGGGGTGGGCATGTGCTGCACGTGGTGTGCGACCTTACCATTGCCGCGGACACCGCCATCTTCGGCCAGGTCGGGCCGCGCGTAGGCAGCGTGGATCCCGGCTTCGGCACCGCGTACCTGTCCCGCATTGTCGGCGAGAAGAAAGCACGTGAGATTTGGTTCCTTTGCCGCCAGTACACCGCACAACAAGCGCTGGAGATGGGACTCGTGAACAAAGTCGTTCCCGCCGCCGAGTTGCGAGCAGAGGTGGAACGGTGGTGCCAGGAAATCCTCAGCATGAGTCCCACTGCCCTCAAGCTCGCCAAGCAGTCGTTCAATGCCGACACGGAACACATCCATGGCATTACCGAGCTCGGCTTTGCGGCCCTCGAGCTGTACTACCAGACACCGGAGTCGCAGGAGGGGCTGAAAGCGTTCCTCGAAAAGCGCAAACCCGATTTTCGAGCTGCGCGCCGCCGTCGCTGACACCGCCGCGATGGCGGTGGTACGTACAGCCCTCTTCCTGGTGCAACACCAAGAGGCCGGCGGACGCGGATCCTCGCAGGCGGTGAACTCGGCATCGCATCGCTAGCGCAAACCCAACGCGGCAACCCTTCGGTGCCGCCGCGTGCGCCTTGGGATCTCATGTACCAAGACTCGAAGACCGCACGGGCGGGACTCGGGGATGCCATGCAGCCGGCGTTGCACTCGCATCGAGGGCAATAGACAAAGCACAGGAGCCCCAAATGTCCTGCGCGTGTTCGGCGTGATGCTGGCGGTATGGGGGAACGGCGCGCATCGTGGCTGCGCTCCCCGACGCAGCGGAAGCCTCGGTTTACACCCTGATAATTTAGGCGCGCCAGGGCTTTGCCGAGGAAGTTATCCAAGCGGTGGGCGCGGGGACTCGCCGCCCTGGAGAATCGTACACGCAGTGCGTGCGTGGCGGCGCGGCAACGTAAACCGCCCGCACAGTGACGCTTGCCCATTTTCCGGGACAACATGGACAACCGGCGTTCGCCCCGCCGAGGTGCTTCGGAAATCGAACGCTTGCAGTGCTGCCGTGAGGCGTGGGGGTTTCTACGGCGCATTCCGGCCGCGGAGGAGAGAAGCGGCCGCACGCGCGCGCATCAACTCCCGGCCGAGGCGGCACCCTGAGAGAAATCGCCCGTCAGCACCAAGTCGTTGCGGTGGATGGCTTCGTCGGTGCTCCGGTATCCGAGCACTCTTTCAATGTGCTGGCTATGGAGCCCGCGAATTTTTTCCAGCTCGCTCGACGTATAATTTACCAGGCCGCGGGCAAACTCCTCGCCTGTCTCGGTCACGCAACGCACGCAATCTCCTGCCTCGAATTTGCCTTCCACAGCACGAATCCCCGAAGGCAGCAGACTCCGGCCCCGGAACACCACCGCCTCGAACGCTCCACGGTCCACCGTAATCGTTCCAGCCGGCCGCAACGTGTATGCAATCCAGTGTTTGCGCCGCTGCAATCGGTCGGCCCGCGGCAGCACGAGCGTACCCACGCGGGCGTGTACGTCGAACACACGCAGCAACGTGCCCGGCACCAGACCACTGGCGATCACCGTCGGGATGCCGGCGTGTGCAGCCTTGCGCGCCGCAGCCAATTTCGAGGCCATCCCGCCGGTCCCGAGGGGGCTGTGCCCCTCCACCTGAATTCCAGCCATCCGGCGCGGATGAGCAATCAGCTCCACCAAGCGCGCCGAAGGGTCGCGGCGCGGATTGCTGGTGCACACACCCTCCACATCGCTGAGCAGCACCAGCAGGTCGGCCTCGACCAACCCTGCAATCAAAGCGGAGAGGTTGTCGTTATCGCCAAAGTTGCGGAGTTCTTCCGTAACGACGGTGTCGTTTTCGTTGGCCACCGGCAAAACGTGCGCGCGGAACAGTTCTTCCAGCGTGTGGCGTGCGTTCAAATACCGGTGGCGCGAAGCCAGGTCGTCGTGAGTCAAAAGAATCTGGGCGACCTGTACGCCGTGCTCCGCCGCATACTTTTTGTACAGCGCCATCAAATCGATCTGCCCTACTGCTGCTGCCGCTTGTCGTTCGGGAATCGATTTCGGGCGTTGCCGTCTCCCGAGGCGTGCCATTCCGGCCGCAACCGCTCCCGACGTGACGACGACGATGGCAATCCCCTGCCGGTGGAGCGTGCAGATGTCGTGCACCAGACCCGATAGGCGCGACTCGTCTATACCGTTTTGGTTCGAGAGGATGCTGCTGCCGATTTTCACGACCGCACGCCGCACGTTGCGGAGCCAATGTTGCTTCGCGGCCAGTTGATCGGTCATGCCCCCACCCATGCCGGGTCGAGAACTTCGCGGTTTTCTCGTTGTGCACTTTGTTTTTGCAGCTCTTGCCAGCGTCGCCCCACGAGCTTCATCAACGCAGGCACACCCTCGCCGGTAGCCGCGGAGATCGGGTGCACTTCGATGCCGCGTTCCTCCAGGCGTTTGCGAACCTCAACGAAGCGTTGCCGGGCATCTGTGAGGTCCATTTTGTTCGCCGCGACAATTTGTGGTTTCGCGGCCAGCCGAGGGTCGAATGCCGCGAGCTCCCGGTTGATCGTGTCGAAGTCGTCCACGGGGTCGCGCCCACTCGAGCCGCTGACGTCGAGCACGTGCACGAGCAGTTTCGTGCGGGCGACATGCCGCAAAAAGCGGTCGCCCAACCCGTGGCCGTCGTGTGCACCCTCGATCAGGCCCGGTAAGTCGGCGAGCACGAAGCTCAATTCATCGTCCACGCGCACCACGCCCAAGTGGGGCACCAAGGTGGTAAACGGGTAGTCGGCCACGCGCGGGCGAGCGGCCGAAACGCGCCGCAATAGGCTCGACTTCCCTACATTGGGAAAGCCGACCAACCCGACGTCGGCCAGCAGTTGTAACTCCAGCCGAAGTCGCCGCTCCTCGCCAGGCATTCCCGGTTGGGCAAAGCGTGGGGCCTGATTCGTCGGAGTGGCAAAATGCATGTTTCCCTTGCCCCCACGACCACCGCGCGCCACCACAACGCTTTCGCCATGGTGCTGGAGATCCGCGAGTAGGTCTCCCGTTTCCGCGTCGTACACCAAAGTTCCACACGGCACACGCGCGATTACATCCTCGCCGCGCCGGCCATACTGCTGCTTTCCGCGGCCGTGTTCGCCCCGTTTGGCACGCAGCTCGGGCTGGAAGCGAAAATCGAGCAGCGTGCTCAAGCCTGCGTCGGCCACCAGCACGACGTCGCCGCCGTCGCCGCCATCGCCTCCGTCCGGCCCGCCTTTCGGGCGATACTTTTCCCGGCAAAAGCTCACGCAGCCGCGACCGCCGTCGCCGCCACGAACGTAAATTTCCACCTCATCTACGAACTTCATGACGGCTGGAGGTTAGCGCTTCGGGGCTTTCCCCGAAATGCAAGCCGCCCTGCACAGAGGGCGCTAACGCAGGGGTTACGAGGTCACCGGCAGCACGTGTACCTGGCGCCGGTTTCGTCCCATCCGCTCGTAGTGCACGATGCCGTCAATTTTCGCAAACAGGGTGAAATCGCGGCCCATGCCCACGTTTTGCCCGGGATAAATCTTCGTCCCCAACTGGCGCACCAAGATATTCCCGGCCTTGGCGCGCTGGCCGGCGAAGATTTTCACTCCGCGCCGTTGGCCTTGGCTGTCGCGCCCGTTCCTCGTGCTTCCTTGTCCCTTTTTATGTGCCATGGATCACGCTCCTACTTGAATCGATGTGACCCGGATTTCCGTAAACGGCTGCCGATGCCCGTAACGGCGCCGGTAGTTCTTTCGTCGTTTCTTTTTGAAGACCAAGATTTTCTTCGCCTTGCCTTGGCGAACCACGCGCGCCACTACCTTCGCGCCGGGAATGGTCGGCTGCCCAATCTTGAGCCCGTTTTCATCGCTGGCCACGAGAACCTCGGAGAACTCGACGTCCGTTCCCGGTTCCGCCTCCAACTTTTCGATGCGCAGCACCTCGCCGGGCTCGACGCGATACTGCTTTCCTCCGGTCCGAATGACGGCGTATTCCATGGGCAGGTCTCCCCAATTCGCGAAACGCCTCGGATAGAAGAGCAGCTTCACCTTGTCAATCGGCCGAGCGACGTTCGGTGCACCAAGTCATCAGCAGCGAAGCGCCACGGAATGGGCGTGGTCTAGAGTGTCTCCGGCCGAGCACCCCGTCCTTATGGAGGAGAGGTTGCCCCAACAAACGCCCGCCGACGGGTGCACTGCGGCGCCACATCTGCCCGCAACTTCTGAAACAGTAGACCGGAGGAGCGCCACGCGGTGCGCCACCCTTCGGCTTCGAAAATCGGGCGATCATTTCCGCAAGGCCACCCAGCACAGGCAAGCCGTCCGCGGCCGGGCAGGGTGCGGTGCGTGCTCGCACTGGCGACGGTGCACCGGCCAAAAAGGACAACAGCGCAAGCGCACTCCGGCATGGGCGAGACATTCCGTCTCCCCCCAACAGTTACAAGGAAGACCGGCTACGTATCTTCATTTTTGCTCTCTTTTGCCACGACCTCGACGAGCTCCTCACAGGGCAAGGGGCGTGCATGCACGACCCCGAACGGGGCGTGCTGCGCCGGCGCCTGGTCCTCGGCCGTCTTGCGCCCAGCCACTTCGGTACATGCGCCTGCCCGAGCGGCTACCCGCAGACGTTGCCGGGCAAACTCCAACGCCCAAGCCCGTCGGAGCAAAACTCCCTCACAGTGGCGTCCGTGCTCGGCACGTCGTGCCTGCTCGATGCCGGAGGAGTTGTTCGCGGCGTGCTACACCTTCGTGTTGTTCGCCATCGTATCGGATTTCGGCCGCGAGCCCTCGGGCAGTCCTCACCGGCTGTTTCTTCGATGTGCGAGCCGTGATCTGTCAACCATGCTCCGCCCTTGCAGAGTTTCCTCCCGCTGCATTTCCTCGGTTGGGTGGACAGCTATTTCCACGGGAGACCAACTGGCTGCGGGGGTTCAGCGGATACTTTTTAAGTTCCTCCGATCTCGCCGATGTCAGTTTTACCTTACAAGCCGCAAACTCGGTCGCAGCCATGGTCCCTTGATCCCGTACCCACTGTATGCAGCGTCGCAGTTGCGCTCTCGATAAGGTTCCCATGCTCGCTGGGCTTTTTCGAGAAGGGAGATCCATTTTCATCGGTGAGCGAGGCAAGATAGCGGGCATATGTGCGATCCAACTCCGCCTCTATCGCCGCTGACTCTTTAGCGATACATCGCTCGATCGCACGCTCCGTCTCGGCCAAATTGCAGGCCGTGGCCGCTCGCAGGGCAACCACAAGCACCCTCAGTCCAGCAAGAAACACGGAGACAATGAACCGAACTACCGGCCTTTGCGGCCGTGACATCGACACCTGCCAATGGAACAACGCCACTTCAGCGGCGCGCCGTGCAACCGGTCCGGGTTGTACCGCCCGCTGGCGTATATGCAGCGCCCGAAACTCGGCGGTAGCGCCGTAAAGCATTCCCGGTATCGAGTCGCAGCAAAAGGGTGGACTGGGAAAAATTCTCACCACCAAAGTTGCAGATCAAGCTCGCTAGCGCGTCCACTCGATTCTGACTCTGCGGCATCTGCACTTCGTTTCCCTATGGCACTACGTGGGTTTGTGGATCATCGCGTAACAGGTAAAGACCCCGCTCGCGGGTCAGCCCGTTCGCAAAGGATTCACCCCGCATCACGAGATGACCATACCCGATACTCGGATCTCCCGCAGGGTCATTGTGCACCTGGGCGTCGAATCCTTTTCATTCGACGATGAACTGACCCTCGTGCTCACTAACAGCAGGCTTGTTGCTCGGAGTTGCCTACGCGGTCGGGCATTACGTGCCGTAGTTGGCCGGCACTTCCCGGGGTACCCTGGGCGAAACTCCGGCCACTGGCGCGAATCAATCCTCTGCGTCCGCAAGGCAGTGGCGCGGATCAATTCTCTCCCCTTGGGAGAGGGTGGCCCGAAGGGCCGGGTGCAGGCGTGCTTCGCATGAGACAAGCTCCTCACCCCTAACCCCTAACCCCTCTCAGACGAAGAGGGAAAGTTTCCCGGGCAACCGGGCTGCGACGCGGTATCTCCTCAGCATCGATCCCCCACCGAGACGAAGCAGCCGCGACCAGATCGCCCGTGCCCCCAACGTCCACCGCCGCCGCCAACAACACCACCGCCCAGGCAATCAGAGCCTCGAGCCCGAACACCGCTCCCGTGGGGTCGGTCCCGTTCACCGGATCCCACGGGCCGTAAGCGTACGGGCTCGCAAACTGCCGCACCGGGTCGTGGGTGCGACGAGTGCCTCGCATGCCGACCTCACCGCACTCGACATTCGTGGTGGCGACGTAAGCCTGCACGTGACCTCTCTCGAGCCAGACAACCCTCACGAACCATATGGACACGCTCGAGGGGCGAGTATGGAGCAAACTCACCACCACCACAGTGCCGCTTCGCTCCTGCAGCCGTGCGCCCAGCACGACTTTGCTCCTGCCATGAACAGCAGAACCAACGCTAGCGCCCAGAGGCGCGCGGCTCGAGCCAGATAATCAGCGGCCGCCGCGAGAGAATCCCCCGATCCCGCGACCAGTGCAGCTCTTCACTCACGTAGCCTGCCTTTTTGGAGACGCGGAAGCATTGCCACGCAACGGTTCGAGGAACCGGGACAAAGTCGTCCCGGAAAGAAGGCCCCTAAGCATTCACGTTAGAAGTACCAATCGTCGAGGGATCTGGCTGGGGTGTACAGGTAGCGAAGGCCATCGGCGTTGTACCAGGTGATCCACTGCTGAATGATGCGCTCCTGTGCGTCCGTCGGAGCAAAGTAAACGATATCCCGCGACATCCACACGCCGAAGAAAGACACCTCCCCCCTTGGCCCACATCTGATAGTCAGAAACTGCCGTCGGGTTTCATCCAATTCCTGCGCATGAGCAGTCGGCCCGCAAAAGTCCTTTCCACCAGTTAAGTAACGAAGTGCCCGGAGGCTCCACAGCGTGCGGAGGGCGTCACGGTTACTTTTCTCGTCGGGCTGGAGAACCGCGACATCCACGACACGGAGTTGGCCGATGAGACAACCGGCGGCCTGACTGGGGTTACGCCAGAGTTCCGGCCACAGCCGCCCCCGCTCGTCTAACTTGCCCACACCCTCGATGGTCACGTCCGCGATGTTCGCGACCCAGCGTTTGAGCTCCGCGTCGTGACACTCAGGAACGCGGGCAGCGGAAATCAAGAGCGGCAAGACCAACAACAAATGCCATATCATCGGATCCCTCGGTAAAAGTCGATGTACGCGCGGTTGCCCGCTGGTATTGCTCCACCTGTGGGTGCCACGAACGGCCCGAACGTCCCGTACGGGGCTTGTCCCGCAGCCCACCAAGGTTGTTGAGGGCCGATCCCCTCCTGCCGCATGAAAAAGTGTCGCACGTCGGCGGGGAGATTCCACCGTTGAGCTACCTGCGATGCTCGGACAGCCTCATCCCACACTCGCATTTCGACTTGGTTGTGCGGGTTCGGCAAAGCGAACCTCACGTTGGTGTTTCGTTCGCTTACGTCCGCAACCCATTCCCGGGCGGTGCGCAGGTCGGCTGCGGATGCAAGATCATTTGGCTGTGGTCGTAGGCTTGCCGTCTCGCCGTAAACCGCTTGGGCTCGCGTGTCTGCGGCAACCGCGTCCACGCCCCCGCTCGCATCGTTCAACACCACACCTTCGCGGCTGTCGGCAAATTGCTGACCTGCGACCGACCCAGCCTTCGCAGTACCCGCCTTGTTGCCGCTCACCAACCGATGCGCCCCTGCGGCGAGCAGCAGCGCGCCCACCGCGGCACTGGCGTACATGCCGTTGCGGCCAGCGTCGACGGCGCCGTAGGCGCCGCTGGCTAGCCCCGCCACGGCCAGCTCCTTCGAGCGAATGGATGACAAACCCAGTCGCGTGCACCTCGTCATTTCTGCGCTAACGGCGTCGGGAGGCGCCAAAGCCAACTGACTCTCGAGGGGAACGAACGGGCCGCATTGTCGGCCGCTCGAGCCCCTTCGCGGCCAATGTCCACGCTGACAGACACCTCCTGCACCATCGAGGCGATCAAGCTGCTGATGTTACCGTGAGAGACAAAGTTGCCACACTGGACAACAGTGTTTACGAACTAAAGTTCCTGACGAACTTCCTGAACCACTCTCCGACCTCGCAGTACCTCTTTTTCGCCCGCGGGGAAATCGCTTTCAAACTTCTCGCGCGCCCACTTTCTCTCGCGCACCACGCTCGACACCTCGTTTCCACCTGCACGGGGTCAGACTTAATTCTACAGTAAAGGACATGGGGTAGATACAGCCTCTTCCAAAAGATTTCGGACTCCTGGGCCGTCCCGCACTGAGACTGGTTGTGGAAGGTAACAATCTCTGCCTGACGTACCATTTTCGGCAGAATTGTCGCCAAGGGTGGCGACGTCCATACCTCGCATCTGTCGCTCATGCGCACCAGGAGAGCGTCCGGCGACAACATATCCGTCAGCCGCACCACCCAGCTCTCAGGATACTCGAGTCTGCTCAGCCGGTCCCGAAGGCACGAACACCAAAGCCTACGATGTTCACAGTAGCTACGGCGAGCGCGTGAACCTTCCTGAACACCTAGCCTCCTCTTGCGTCTTGCCGCAGTCCGTCAGATCCTTCTTGCGTAGCAATACTCCCCGCAAGAAAGGCCAAATTGCGAGGAATTACGTACCGGCGCAGGTTCGATGACTGGCCACGGCGGCCTAAAGCCGCCGCCCGTGGCCCTGAGGACCGACCACGACTTTCATGCGGCCGGGTTTGTTGGCTTCCAGCCCACTCCCAGACCCGCGCTCGACAAACCAATGCCGCTCATTTCTCCCACAACCCGAATGTGCGTCCCTGGGTCCTTGCCGCCCCGCCAATGTTCGAGTTGGGCCTCGAACAAGTGGCCCGGCGCACCGAGTTTCCCGACCCTCGCTTGAGCACGGCGCATCGACTTGCTGGAGCACTGCATCTACCACAGTTTGCGTAACAACTTAACTACGTCGACACATGCCCAAAGTCCAAGTCGTTCTTGAGGACTCTCGGCCCCCGCGAACCCTACCACCAATGCAGTTCCGCTTGGCGAGACAGCACAACCCAGACACGCACAGCGAGGCAAGGCTGGCTCCGCCAGGAACCTTGGTGATTGGATCGAGCATTCCCCGAGAGGTCTCGAGCGCTACTCCACACTATTCAGCACCGAATGCGCTTGTTGCACGATGCGAAAGTCGCGGAGATAAATCAGATAGCTGAACCATTCCCGGGGCCCCTCGGGCCCACAGTCGTACTCAACGGTAATCCACACAAGGTCTTCCCCGTCCCACCCAGCCCCATTATTCCACTTCTCCCATTGGATTCGGCAAGGGTCCGGATCGGAGCGCGCACCACCCAACGGCGTCCCGTTCGAGGCACGCATTTTCTCAGCGTCTTCCAGTGCCACCTCGATTGCGCGCCAGACGCGGACAGACATGTCGCCCCGCGACACCACAGTACCTTTCTCGTCAACCGAAGCATCCCCACCGGAACCCGCCTCGGGGGCAACGCTTGCCGTTTGCCTGGACACTCGCGCCCCGCTACGCGGTGAGCGGACAGAGTTGCAGTCAGCGA
This sequence comes from Candidatus Binatia bacterium, assembly GCA_026004215.1. Taxonomy (GTDB): domain Bacteria; phylum Desulfobacterota; class Binatia; order HRBIN30; family HRBIN30; genus HRBIN30. Next base: position 340,094 of record BPIR01000003.1, on the reverse strand, counting down.
CTGCCAAGCTCGAAAGCAAAAGTAAAATGAGGTGCGACCTGCTCATTCTTGCCACGGGAGTTTTCACGGGAAAGTCCGAAACGAACGCGCGCTCATCGCACAGGAAGCACACCGACAATGTCGCAGTCGTTCTTCGTATCCATGATGTAACTAACCCCGCCTCGGCGGCGAGGACTAAATGCCAGCGACACCTCGACAAAACCGCTGCCCCGAGGTTCCCACAGGATCCAGCACAGCGGCGCAGAGCTGTCTTGGGAGTTCGAGGGTACAGCCGTTCCAATTGGCACTCCTCCCTCCTTTTCCTCGCATCTCCTCACCGCGGCACGAATTGCCCTTAGGGTCACGCGGTCGATCGCGCCGCGTTTACTGATTTTTTCAATTTCCCTGCCCTCCCTCAGACAAAGATCGCGTCCGATTCCCGGCCCTTGGCTGACCACCTCCGCTTGCAAACCACTCAGTGGCCATCCTGTGACCGCCAACCACGTGCATGCAATGCCGGCCATCCAGAGCTGCGATAAGTGACGATCCAATCGCCGACCTTCCACTGCCTTCACACTCTCGCGCGCGGTTCGTTCCGTCATCGCATGGGTACCCTCCGGAGCAGGATTCCTGCTTGCGGACCCTGCCAACCCACCGGAATAAACCGCAGGTTTCCCTGAGGTGTTCCAAGAAAAGCCCCGACAAAGTTCGGGAACTCCCCACCCAGGAAATTAGTGGCACGGATATCCTGCTGCGAAAACCGGTCAAACGACTCCTTAGTTCCGCCCCCATGTGTGTGCCAATCTGCAAGTACCTGGTCGTTTCGAACTTCCGGCGGTAACGTGGAACGAACCAAGTCGAAGTCGGGGCCGGCGCAGGGTTGGTTGAGCACACAGGGCTTTCCCAGTACACCCGTCGTTGAGATTACATTGCCGAACCCATCGGAATACAAAATACCTTGGTATTCGGCATCCAGAGCCACCGAGGGAGGATTGTGCACGCTGATCGCGTCAGCCGCGGCCTTCACCAGAACCTCCCATTGACGGGGATCAATGCCAACGTCTGAGAACTTTTGCCCATACAGTTGTGTCGCAATCTTGCGCTGCTGCCGCTCGTGAAGTCCTACACCGGCCCGCGTCTGTTCGCCAGTGTTGCCCTGCTGCGCCGCCAACAACCGATACGCCCCCGCGGCGAGCAGCAGCGCGCCCACCGCGGCACTGGCGTACATGCCGTTGCGGCCAGCGTCGACGGCGCCGTAGGCGCCGCTGGCTAGCCCCGCCACGGCCAGCACGTTGTTCACGATTGCCATGGTGCTCGCACTCACATGCGCCGCCAGCACACCGAGCCCGGCGTACGCGCCCACCGCCGCAAAGGCAAACCAACCCGCACCCGTCGGATCGGTCCCGTTGATCGGATCCCACGGGCCCTAGGCGTACGGGCTGGCATACTCCCTGAGCGGATCGTGGGTGAGAAACGTCCCCAACTCCGGCTGGTAAAACCCCGATCGCCTACCATAGCTCGGGAGGCACCGGCGTTCGCGGCACTGCCTCCTCAACCCGTTTCCCGATCCACACCGTCTCAACGCACGAACGCTGCAAACACACAGGAACCCGGAGAGATACTCAGCAAACGTCTCCCCACTGGTTTGTAAGGTGGTCCGGACGAGCGAAGCTGCAATGAATCTTGGCGCCTCGACTCCCAATATCCCAAGGCCCGGCACGCCCCCCCACACGGCCTGGTCTGCTTGCTCCGAGAACGCTTCCATTGCTACGTCGAGGGGCTGTCCTGTACGGGTTCGCTTACTCAATGCAGTGGGGCCGCAAGTAGCCTGCAAACCGCACAGTAAAAGCCGTTGATGAGTGTCACCACCCGCACCCACCAAGCAACTTCTGTCAAAAACACGCCGAGCAACGCAAAAGCAACCGTCATCACCACCACGACAACCCTCAATCTGGAGAGTGAAAACGCGGCCCGCTGCATGCGGTGGATGGCCATGGAGAACTTCTCCTGGGTGGATACCTCCGTCTCCAAACGCTCCTTGACGAGCGGTCGGAGAGATACAAAGTGTGCCAATGCAACGTGTAAACGTGGATCGAGGCGGTGCGACCGCAGGCAAATCAAATCAAGAAGCAAAACAACTACGGGCAGGGCCCACCAGTGGCAACGCAGGCCACTTCGTAGTCCGGGGATCGTAGAGCTCATCATCGGGTTACACTCCGGGAGAAAACGTCCGTCCCCTCACCGGTTTTCCAATATGTCGCCGTGTGGCGGGCGCCTACATCCCAAGGCGAGGCAGGGAGGGGAAAAACCTATCCTGAAAGTTCCTCAGTGCTCTGTGCTGACGATCCCACCGCCCGAACAAAGCAACTCTAGTGCAAGGATCGCCACAAAATCTTGCCTGCTGGAGTAAGCGCCTGGCAGACGCACTGGCCCGCTCACAACGTCAGTTATCCCAAAAAGCTCGTTGACAAACTCCGGCGAACTCTGCCAAACGACGCGCGGCTCGCCGGCAGCGAGAGCAAGAACATCGGGAAAGTTGCGTCTAATGCGATCCGGGCCCGCTGCCAGACCAGCCGCGTTTCTAGCCTCCAAAAGGGCGCATGCCCCTACGTTTCCGTTTGTGCAAGCTCTCCACAACTCGCACGTGCCGGTATCCTGACCGACACGGCCAGCATTGGCACGCGCGAGATCACGTAGCAATGCCCTTTACGGGCCCCGCCCCTTGACCGCTGGGCCGTCTTCCCCAGCACGAGATCCGTTGTGCGCGCTCGGGCAAGCCTCCAGCTCTAGCAAGCAATACGGCCCCCGCCGCCAGGAACAGCGTCACCCACGTCGGGCGCACTTCGTGCCCCTTCGCCTCCTGCACTTCGGGTATATCGGTGGACGCGCCGAGTATCGTTTCCAGCTCAATGGCAACAACCCTCCCGGTACTGACGCATACCGCTCATGCCACCTAACTGGTTCTTTCCTGACCTATGCTCACTTGTGGACCAGGAAGTGCGTGCCATATGAGGGCATGTCTTCCGGTCAAGTGATTACCAAACCGAAGTGCCAACTCGGTGCGACCGCGGAGCGGCCGTGACTGTAGGTCCGAATGGCCGTCGTTCAGAGACTTGACCAACAGACCCCTGCACACAGCAGGCCCGCGGTCAACAGATGCGAGCAATCACGAGCGTATGGGGATTCGCCTTAGCAACTGCGGGTACCGCTCTCCCATCCAAGCGACACTAGCCCTGACAACCAAAATGGCATCAAGGCGGGCTGCCAAACTAGGAAAACCCCGTCTGTCCCCCTCCGGTTACCTATCGAAGAACGACTTTAACGTCAGGGTATCTGATCCCTAGGATTGATCGATCTTCGTGAGCAACTCGTGCAGATACGTTGTGCGCACCCGAGCAACCTCGAGCCTCCGAAGCCGGGCGAAAAGCCGGTGCTGAAAAGCGAGCGTCGTGAGGTCAATTCGGTCGCTCGCACTTCGAACTACGGGAACTATCGGAGGTGATCGGCTCCACATCGAGCGTTCCCTATGTGATTACGCCGTTCACGACAGGCAACGGCCGTCCAACTTGAAAGATAGCGGACGAGCTGTCTGGAAGAAAAAAAGGAAACCCCTGAGTCGTTCTAAGCAACTGCGTCTGAAATGCCTGTCGAATCGCTTTGTGGATATCGGGGTCTGCGATCCTAACGCCGAAACGGCGCGCCCCGCGGCCCAAAAGCTCGCCCCCAAGGCAGTGCTACTGGCTGCCCTTCGCCAAAGGCCCCGGGATTAGCTACCGCCGTCAAACGCCACCGCAGCGCACTCATCTCGGCCTCGGTCCCACCCTGTGCGGCAGCGTTCGCCTCAGTGGTTAGATCCTGTCTTACCCACTGCCTCTTACCTGCGGCCGTGCGGTTCAGCGGGAAAGATCTCTTGGTACAACTCTTCAGAAGGACCAAACCACTCCACCTGCTCGCCGCAGCGGTCAACCCAAACTCCCATTGCAGGCCTACCCTTATACTCCCACTCGAACAGGTACATCGCTGGATCAGTGTGAGCCCCACAAAACAACGGTTCACTCTTGCGCAACAAAAATGATAGTAAAACTTCGGTTAAGGTTTCTCTCCAGCTTCGTTCTGGGTAACTTGAAGAGGTTCCAAATGGAGACGAAATTCTGGTTAAGCGAGGTCCCACAAAATTCGCCGGATCATAGGTGGGCTTCACTGCTGCTGCGAGGTTGAACTTCCAGATGGCCCGGTCACGTGCCTCCGCCTCGTCAATTGGGCAAAAGATCAAACACGTCACACTGTCCAGAAGGTACAGACTGGCCAATACCCAGACGGACACCAAGGCCGCTCGTCGCAAAATCCTTTTCAACGTACGCAAAAAGAACTTGGGTGAACGCATACTGCACCGTTAAGATTGGCCGCTGCCCCCCACACCCGTATCATTGCAAGGAGGCACGGAGTCATAGGCTTAGTGGCCGTTATCAGGGCATCGGCCTGCATGGTAAATTGTATTTTCTTAGTCGAGTACTTGTTCATCTTAATTTGAGCGGAGTGTGAGGCTGGAGTGCCGAATGTAAGAATCGGGCCTACCGCTACCGCGTGGTGATCAGTCGCATCCGCTCAATATCTCCACTCACCGTCCATTGGACTTTGCCCTTTGCTCCCACCAGGACCCTCACCGAAACATGAGCTCCTTTTACGGTAGATTCCCAATCGTAGTGGTACCACTGTGGCGCCGCCTCGGGGCGCCTCCAAACTTTAGGGCCGCTAAAAACCCAAACAGGTAACCCGGCACGGGCGCAGGCCTGCTGAAACCCTCGCTCGGCTAACTGCACGGATTCTTCCTGGGAAACCGGCGTGAAGCGCAGGAAGGAAAGGTCCTCAAGTTTGCACAAGACACGCAACATCGCGGTGACCATGACAAGCCAGAGAGTCCAACTTCTAGCGGCCTTCATATTAGTACACTACCGGCACTTCGCCCCTGAAGATGATCTGGAACTCCCGACCTGGGCCCACGTACAGGCGTAAGCCTATTGTTTGCAGATTGCGTATGATCAGGTCGAAAGACCTCCAGGGTTTCATGTCAAAGTTAAACGTATCGGGCATAATCCTCGCTGTTGTCCCGCTTGAGCTTAATTCGAAGGTAACGGTGCCGTGCACTGCCCGGTCCCGCAAGAACCTGGGCGTCGCCAACAGCCGTCGGTCATGAAAGGACTCTGCCTTCAGTGGATCGAACTCGATCTTTTGCGCGTCCACGACCACCGGCTCCCCTCCGCCGTATTTCCATTGCCACTTGGCCTCGCCCAAGGTGAGATAGCCGTCGTCGTTCGGTGGCCGTACCTTTAGGTATTCCAAGAAGGAACTATCCCGGTCGTCTCGGGAAGAACTCGCATCGTTCAACACCACACCTTCGCGGCTGTCGGCAAATTGCTGACCTGCGACCGACCCAGCCTTCGCAGTACTCGTCTTGCTGCCACTCAACAACCGATACGCCCCCGCGGCGAGCAGCAGCGCGCCCACCGCAGCACTGGCGTACATGCCGTTGCGGGCAGCTTCGACGGCGCCGTAGGCGCCGCTGGCCAGCCCCGCCACGGCCAGCACGTTGTTCACGATTGCCATGGTGCTCGGACTCACATGCGCCGCCAGCACACCGAGCCCGGCGTACGCGCCCACCGCCGTGGCCACCCCCGACACGAACGTGAGCGCCCCCGCCTGGAGTGCCGCACCTACATCGCCCGTGCGCACCCCCACATCGATGGCCACCGCCGCCAACAACACCACCGCCCAGGCAATCAAAGTCTCGAGCCCGAACACCGCTCCCGTGGGGTCGGTGCCGTTCACCGGATCCCACGGGCCGTAAGCGTACGGGCTCGCAAACTGCCGCGCAGGGTCGTGGGTGAGAAACATCCCCAGCTCGGGCTGATACACACGCAGCGGTGCAAACGCGAGCCCGCTCCGCTTCGATGCGTCCGGCGCCCCGCCCCCGTGGCATCCCACCATACCTGTCGCCACAAGCTCATCGTGTCGCGGCCTCCGAGAAACACCCAGGCACGCTGCGCGCCTCTATGAGCACACTGCCCACGCTCGGGCTCGCGGCCAGCACGCCCGAGACCAGGCGCTGAGCAACCGTGCCCCCAAAACTGTGGCGGGAAATGTCACACCGGCACTTGTGCCGGCTCGCAATTGCTCGCACCATCCCGCCTCTGAGTGCACTCGACTCAACCTTCCCTTGGAAGCAGTTGCGCAGATCCAGTCCAATCACCGCCCAAATTGCACGATCGAGACGTTCCTCCGTGCTGTTTCGACCACACATCTCTAGGAAAGCGCTGAAGGCCATACTTGAATCGCACAATGTGGCACCGTCGAAAGACTGTGCCTACGGCGCCCCGGCGGGCCCTCGCCACCTGGACGCCAGATTTCGTTGGAGCCGTTACCCGTTCTTACATTTGCGCTCCCGCGCACAGGCAGTACACTCTCGAACCGACGAACTTGGGATGGACGAACTCGATCACCACGCACTGGCCTTCCACGCCGAGGGACCCAGAGCATCGGTCATTGCTCAACGGGCCGAAGCTATCGGGATAAGAGAAGCGACGCCGCTTCACCGATCCGCACGCCGGATTTCCTCCACAAACAAAACAACCGGCGTGTAGTGGCGCGCTGTGATTGCTTGGAAGAGAGACCCTACAACAACCACTTCGCTTCCTGCAAGATCGTTGATTCTCTTACGCATTTCAACCGTATAGCAATCCAGTTGAACGCGCGTCAGTCCCCGGAAAGACTGGGAATTTATATTACTGCTCGGATCCCCGCGCACGTTGATCGGGCTGACCAGATCCAAGACTGGAACCTTCAACCTGCTGTCGGATTCGGGGTTCTCTCCGTAATTCGGCGGTCCGAACATAGGTACGATGCGCAACGTGCCCGTGAGCTCCACCACTGCGGGGTAATATGAAAGCCACTTATCCCGAGTCCGAGCATGTGCAGCGATTGGACTCAGTGCCACCACGACAACAAGAGCTAGAATTTTGGGCAAAATTCTCATGATTACGTCCGTCCTGGTAGTACCACCACTCGACCCGGCCTCGAACCTTCGAATTTACGTATGGCATCCGCGAGCGTTCGGATTTGCGAAGGAGTCAGGGAGTTCAATCTCGTGGAGCCGCTAACTCCCAGTTGGCGGGTGACAAACGCCTGATATCTATCTGTCGGGTTGTGCGGCGGCGGAGCCCAGTTTTCAATCGCAAGATCGAGTGTGTAACGAGTGCAAGGCGGTGTGGTCAGCCGTGCTTCCAGCGCTGCCTGACCCGCCGCTTCGTTGGGGAAGACGGCAATCCTGTGGCGGTCATCATTTGCAAACTCGCCGATGGACCCGTGCCCGCGAGCGAAGGGCCCTGCCTGCAAATTCCCCGGATTGTTGGTCCGCCAAGAAACCGTGCCACCGGATCGCACTTCCAGGGTCCCGTCGTCGTACTCGATCACAACTGCACCCCCTTCCTGGCGTGCGCGCACCGCAGCCCGTCCGCCGGCGTCGCTCATCGTTCCGGTGTCCGCCTGAGCATACTGTATCCCGCCACCCTGGCTGCCTTCCCCGCTGCTCCCGCCGCTGGCCTCCTCCCCACCTTGCAGTTGGCGGCGCAGCGCATACGCCCCCGCGGCGAGGAGCAGCGCGCCCACCGCAGCACTGGCGTACATGCCGTTGCGGCCAGCTTCGACGGCACCGTAGCCGCCGCTGGCCAGCCCCGCCACGGCCAGCACGTTGGTCACCGTCTCCATCGCCGTTGCACTGACGTGCGTCGCAGCCGCCGAGGCCCTCGCGGGTGGGCTCATTCAACTCGCGGAGGACGGCGTAAGCCAAACAGCCCTGACGGTAATCCCCCCTCACTAGCGGTACTCCTCCGGGAGTAACGTCGCTGTCGCCGTTAGATTCCTCTTGTAATTCTGTAGCTCCTCCTCGTACCCCAGCCGCTCCAGAATCTCCAGCCAGGTCGCCTCGCGCACTTGCCCCTGAGCATCGAGGTAAAAAAAGCTGCCGGTGCTGCAGGGAGACAATTTATAATAAGCATCGCGGTCAAGCGGTTTCGGACCTTCGATCGCGTTGTAGGCTGGGGGAACTTCTCCGTAGAAAAAACGCGCCGCCGGACGGAGGAACTTCCAGCGGCTATCTTTCTCTTCGAGCACGAGCACGAGGTCCGTATCCCTCCCGTAGTAGACTAGCCCATCTCGATTCTGTGGGTCGCGAGGCTTGAAACGGTGAAGCTGGATTCGCCACGGCTGTCCCCACCACCGGCCCCCGTCAATCTCGATCACGACCCTCCCGCTCTCCTTCCATACCCGGCAATCGTAGGTTGGCACACACCCGCCACATCCTGCGACGACCGCAAGCAGGACGATGCAGCCCACCCAAGTGCTCAGTGCTGCTCTAAAACGGACGCGGCCCATAGCGAAACTCCAGATAAAGGCGCTCCAGCATCACCGGTGGAAGACCTGTCTCCGATCCCACGGCAGGTGGTATCGGACTTAAGTTGAACTCCACCCAGTCCCCCACCACCGCCGCTTGCTGCTCGAAGTTGAGTTCCCAGAAACTGCCACGGAATCCACGGTCCACCCGGTAAATTGCAATGGAATCCCCAAAATGGGTGAGCCAAGACCAGAGGTGTCGCATCGCTCCACCGAAGTTATTCAGTCGCCCCTGTTGCCGCTGCCAGATGTGCGTCCCTTCGTGGGTCAGTAGCGCGTACCGATCTGGATCGTCGAGACCTGAATATCCTGATTCGACATTGATCTCGAAATCCGAGCGCACCTGCCCTCTAGCGAAGCGCTCGCCCCTGAAGCCTTCGTCCAACTTCACCTTGCTCCAGTCCACGTCATCTCCAACGGCAGCTCTGAGGATTTCTTTCTCTCTTTCGTTGAGATCACGAGGTGGCTGGTCACCACCCAGTGTCGCTTGGCCGTTAGCCGCCGAGCGCCGTCCTCCCAACAACCGATACGCCCCCGCGGCGAGCAGCAGCGCGCCCCACCGCAGCACTGGCGTACATGCCGTTGCGGCCAGCTTCGACGGCGCCGTAGGCGCCGCTGGCCAGCCCCGCCACGGCCAGCACGTTGTTGACGATAGCCATGGTGCTCGCACTCACATGCGCCGCCAGCACACCCAGCCCAGCGTAACGCGCCCACCGCCGTGGCCACCCCCGACACGAACGTGAGCGCCCCCGCCTTGAGCGCCGCCCCCTACATCCCCCGTGCGCACCCCCACGTCGATGGCCACCGCCGCCGCCAACAACACCACCGCCCAGGGAATCAAAACATCGAACCTGAACGCGGTCGCGGGGGTCCCGCCCCATACGTCGTCAAACGAACACCATTGCCCATCCAACCCCGCTTGCACTGGCCGTCACCGCAACAGCGGCCGAGATAGGGCCGTGCGAAGACGACTCGTATTGTCCCAGAACCCCGACGGCCCTCCCTGTCCTAAAGACTTTGGGCACACAGAGGGAAAGTTCAGGCCGCGGAATACGTCGTCTGCTCTAAACGAGCAAGCTCAACGCCGCCTAGCTCAGCTAGCGCCAGGGTACCGCTTCACACCGGCGAGGCTTGCCAGGCTGGGGCGGCCACCATACTTGCACAGGCTCCACCGATTCCACATCGAGGGCGCCAACATCAAGGGCAGTTATCACTCCCTCGCCTCTGGCCGGCTCATACTTCCACCATCCCATTCTCCCTTCGCGGAACGCCTTGAATGCCAGAGCAGTGGTACTGTGCCACCCGTAATCCTCGATCCGAAGCTTCGGAATAGATGCTTCACTTTGCCGCTGGGCAGATCAATCACCAGCATTCCATCCGGACACCCCAGCATATTGCCACTGCACGCCACCGCCATCGAGCCATCGGGCGACCACTCCAGAGCCATGCCCTCGACCTCAAGTATCCGATCGTGCTGGAGATCAATAACGACAAGGCCCCGTGAATACTCCTCGTCCCCTGCGTCCTCCAACGCAAGGGCGTTCGAGTCGGGGGACCAACTCATGTAACGAAACGTAAAGCCACCCGCGACACCAAAGATAGTTGGGCTTCGCTTGAGCCGGCGTGTCCACTTAACGGACAAACGCGTGTAATCCAGGATCCGGCGCTCTACCCCAGTTTCGCGTTCGCGTAGCCAAACTTCCGTCAGCATGTAAGGGATCGCGTAACCCGGTTCATCCCACTCCGCCCGACGAAGGTAGGCAATCCATTTGTAGTTCGGTGAGCCCACGTTGCCCACACGCTCGCAAACCCGAGATGGCTCTGCCATCCCAGCCGGCGCCACTGAAAGTACCGCTTCACACCGGCGAGGCTTGCCAGGCTGGGGCGGCCACCATACTTGCACAGGCTCCACCGATTCCACATCGAGGGCGCCAACATCAAGGGCAGTTATCACTCCCTCGCCTCTGGCCGGCTCATACTTCCACCATCCCATTCTCCCTTCGCGGAACGCCTTGAATGCCAGAGCAGTGGTACTGTGCCACCCGTAATCCTCGATTCGAAGCTTCGGAATAGATGCTTCACTTTGCCGCTGGGCAGATCAATCACCAGCATTCCATCCGGACACCCCAGCATATTGCCACTGCACGCCACCGCCATCGAGCCATCGGGCGACCACTCCAGAGCCATGCCCTCGACCTCAAGTATCCGATCGTGCTGGAGATCAATAACGACAAGGCCCCGTGAATACTCCTCGTCCCCTGCGTCCTCCAACGCAAGGGCGTTCGAGTCGGGGGACCAACTCATGTAACGAAACGTAAAGCCACCCGCGACACCAAAGATAGTTGGGCTTCGCTTGAGCCGGCGTGTCCACTTAACGGACAAACGCGTGTAATCCAGGATCCGGCGCTCTACGCCCAGTTTCGCGTTCGCGTAGCCAAACTTCCGTCAGCATGTAAGGGATCGCGTAACCCGTTCATCCCACTCCGCCCGACGAAGGTAGGCAATCCATTTGTAGTTCGGTGAGCCACGTTGCCCACACGCTCGCAAACCCGAGATGGCTTTTGGCACGGCCGTCGGCATCATGATCGGTTCCGGCGTGGATGCCTGAAGCCCAATTGCAGGGGTCGTGGACTGCATCGCAATAACACACAGAGCGCAGACAGTTCTTGTGACTTCCGGCCTAAGCATCGCTTGCTCACCGTCCCGGTAAGTAGGGCCGCGGATCCACCCGCGTGCCCGCGGGGTTTTAAGAGTATTACCTCGAAATGAAGATGAGGGCCCGTTGACCGGGCCCGTACTCCCCACGAACCCTAGCAACTGTCCTTTGTAGACATAGGTGCCCTTTGCAATGCCGGGCGCGATCTCGCTCAGGTGGGCATAGCGAGTCTTGATCCCCAAATCGGGGTGCGTGACATCAACGAACAGGCCGTAGGCTTTGCGCCCGTTGTTCGGCCTACGCCAGCATGGGTGGACCTGTCCCCCCCTCAGCGGATATGACGCGCGTGCCCTTTGGTTGCAGCGATATCAAGACCGGCGTGACTGTGCCCTGGCCGGGCTTCTCCGAACGTTGCGGTTACACGTCCCTTTCCCTCTAACGGATCCGCCAGTTGGAACTGCGGCTGTCGTGTCTCCGCTTGTGCGCGCAGGGTTGCCGGACACATCCGGCCCGCCAACCCCATCTTCACCAAAAGCGCGGTTCGTCCCCTCGGCACTATCCTCGCCACCCTGCAGTTGGCGGCGCAGCGCATACGCCCCCCGCGGCGAGTAGCAGCGCGCCAACCGCGGCGCTGGCGTACATGCCGTTGCGGCCGGCTTCGACGGCGCCGTAGACGCCGCTGCCCAGGCCCGCCACGGCCAGCACGTTGTTGACAATGGCCATGGTGCTCGCACTCACATGCGCCGCCAGCACACCCAGCCCAGCGTACGCGCCCACCGCCGTGGCCACCCCCGACACGAACGTGAGCGCCCCCGCCTTGAGCGCCGCCCCTACATCCCCCGTGCGCACCCCCACGTCGATGGCCACCGCCGCCGCCAACAACACCACCGCCCAGGGAATCAAAACATCGAACCTGAACGCGGTCGCGGGGTCCCGCCCCATACGTCGTCAAACGAACACCATTGCCCATCCAACCCCGCTTGCACTGGCCGTCACCGCAACAGCGGCCGAGATAGGGCCGTGCGAAGACGACTCGTATTGTCCCAGAACCCCGACGGCCCTCCCTGTCCTAAAGACTTTGGGCACACAGAGGGAAAGTTCAGGCCGCGGAATACGTCGTCTGCTCTAAACGAGCAAGCTCAACGCCGCCTAGCTCAGCTAGCGCCAGGGTACCGCTTCACACCGGCGAGGCTTGCCAGGCTGGGGCGGCCACCATACTTGCACAGGCTCCACCGATTCCACATCGAGGGCGCCAACATCAAGGGCAGTTATCACTCCCTCGCCTCTGGGCCGGCTCATACTTCCACCATCCCATTCTCCCTTCGCGGAACGCCTTGAATGCCAGAGCAGTGGTACTGTGCCACCCGTAATCCTCGATCCGAAGCTTCGGGAATAGATGCTTCACTTTGCCGCTGGCAGATCAATCACCAGCATTCCATCCGGACACCCCAGCATATTGCCACTGCACGCCACCGCCATCGAGCCATCGGGCGACCACTCCAGAGCCATGCCCTCGACCTCAAGTATCCGATCGTGCTGGAGATCAATAACGACAAGGCCCCGTGAATACTCCTCGTCCCCTGCGTCCTCCAACGCAAGGGCGTTCGAGTCGGGGGACCAACTCATGTAACGAAACGTAAAGCCACCCGCGACACCAAAGATAGTTGGGCTTCGCTTGAGCCGGCGTGTCCACTTAACGGACAAACGCGTGTAATCCAGGATCCGGCGCTCTACCCCAGTTTCGCGTTCGCGTAGCCAAACTTCCGTCAGCATGTAAGGGATCGCGTAACCCGGTTCATCCCACTCCGCCCGACGAAGGTAGGCAATCCATTTGTAGTTCGGTGAGCCCACGTTGCCCACACGCTCGCAAACCCGAGATGGCTCTGCCATCCCAGCCGGCGCCACTGAAAGTACCGCTTCACACCGGCGAGGCTTGCCAGGCTGGGGCGGCCACCATACTTGCACAGGCTCCACCGATTCCACATCGAGGGCGCCAACATCAAGGGCAGTTATCACTCCCTCGCCTCTGGCCGGCTCATACTTCCACCATCCCATTCTCCCTTCGCGGAACGCCTTGAATGCCAGAGCAGTGGTACTGTGCCACCCGTAATCCTCGATTCGAAGCTTCGGGAATAGATGCTTCACTTTGCCGCTGGGCAGATCAATCACCAGCATTCCATCCGGACACCCCAGCATATTGCCACTGCACGCCACCGCCATCGAGCCATCGGGCGACCACTCCAGAGCATGCCCTCGACCTCAAGTATCCGATCGTGCTGGAGATCAATAACGACAAGGGCCCCGTGAATACTCCTCGTCCCCTGCGTCCTCCAACGCAAGGGCGTTCGAGTCGGGGACCAACTCATGTAACGAAACGTAAAGCCACCCGCGACACCAAAGATAGTTGGGCTTCGCTTGAGCCGGCGTGTCCACTTAACGGACAAACGCGTGTAATCCAGGATCCGGCGCTCTACCCCAGTTTCGCGTTCGCGTAGCCAAACTTCCGTCAGCATGTAAGGGATCGCGTAACCCGGTTCATCCCACTCCGCCCGACGAAGGTAGGCAATCCATTTGTAGTTCGGTGAGCCCACGTTGCCCACACGCTCGCAAACCCGAGATGGCTTTGCACGGCCGTCGGCATCATGATCGGTTCCGGCTGTGGATGCCTGAAGCCCAATTGCAGGGGTCGTGGACTGCATCGCAATAACACACAGAGCGCAGACAGTTCTTGTGACTTCCGGCCTAAGCATCGCTTGCTCACCGTCCCGGTAAGTAGGGCCGCGGATCCACCCGCGTGCCCGCGGGGTTTAAGAGTATTACCTCGAAATGAAGATGAGGGCCCGTTGACCGGCCCGTACTCCCCACGAACCCTAGCAACTGTCCTTTGTAGACATAGGTGCCCTTTGCAATGCCGGGCGCGATCTCGCTCAGGTGGGCATAGCGAGTCTTGATCCCCAAATCGGGGTGCGTGACATCAACGAACAGGCCGTAGGCTTTGGCGCCCGTTGTTCGGCCTACGCCAGCATGGGTGACCTGTCCCCCCTCAGCGGATATGACGCGCGTGCCCTTTGGTGCAGCGATATCAAGACCGGCGTGACTGTGCCCTGGCCGGGCTTCTCCGAACGTTGCGGTTACACGTCCCTTTCCCTCTAACGGATCCGCCAGTTGGAACTGCGGCTGTCGTGTCTCCGCTGTGCGCGCAGGGTTGCCGGACACATCCGGCCCGCCAACCCCCATCTTCACCAAAAGCGCGGTTCGTCCCCTCGGCACTATCCTCGCCACCCTGCAGTTGGCGGCGCAGCGCATACGCCCCCGCGGCCAGCAGGATGGCACCGATGGCCGCAGAGGCGTACATGCCGTTGCGGCCGGCTTCGACGGCGCCGTAGACGCCACTGGCCAGGCCCGCCACCGCCATCACATTGCTGACTATACTCATGGTGCTCGCACTCACATGCGCCGCCAGCACACCGAGCCCAGCGTACGCGCCCACCGCCGTGGCCACCCCCGACACGAACGTGAGGGCCCCCGCCTTGAGCGCTGCCCCCACATCCCCCGTGCGCACCCCCACATCGATGGCCACCCGCCGCCAACAACACCACCGCCCAGGAAATCAAAACATCGAGCCCGAACACCGCTCCGGTGGGGTCGGTCCCGTTCGCTGGATCCCACGGACCATAAGCATACGGGCTCGCAAACTGCCGCGCCGGGTTGTGGGTGAGAAACATCCCCAGCTCCGGCTGGTACACGCGCAGCGGGGCAAATGCGAGCCCGCTCCGCGGCTCGCTATCGTAGCCCGTAAACTCGCGGCAAAACTCGTGGTCGCTGCAGCCGCTGGCACCGCCTCCCGTGGCATTGTAACTCCCGCGCACCTGCCCGTAGGCAGTGTAGCGCACATATCGGAACACCGATCCGTCCTCGCGCGTCAGCATCTGGGTGGAGCCCAGGTGATCCAAGTGAAAGTGCATCACCCCAATGGTGTCGGCGCCCGGCGGTGGCGGCGGCGGATTGCCCCCTCCGCCACCACCCGCCCACGCCGGCACCACCAACACCGGAATCGGCGCGCCCCCAAACATCACGATCACCACCGACACCACCACGCTGCCTGCCCGCGGGCGCATCCCCACTACGGGCCGCCGCCGCTGCGGCGAAAGCAACACCACTACCATGGCCACCACCAAACCCCACGACACCACCCGCGCCCCTGCCTCGGTCAGCCGTACCACCACCCCAGGCTTTCCTTCCCCCAAGCCCGCCACGTCGAAGAGCTTCTTCCCACTGGCCCAAAAGCTCTCCCCACCCGTGCGCCACCCGCGCCGCGAGGCCACCAGACGTTCCCCAACGTAGTAATACTTGGTCACAAAGCGCGGACTGACCTCCATCCACCGCCCCACGTACAACGTGGCCACACCGTTCACCACCTTCGCCACCCGATCGCCCGCAGGTCCCCACACCATTCTCACCCGCGGCGTGCCGCTTTGCCGCACCTCGGTCAAACGCTCTTCACCGTCGTACACGTAGCCCCAAGTCCCCCAACCGGTGCGGTTGCCGTTAGCGTCGTGGCTCACGCCTTGCCCCGCGAACGACCCCGGTTGATGCGGCCCCGTCGTGCCCGGGTACCGAAAATTCTGTCCCTCCTTGCTCGTAAGGTTCTGCAACACGTCGAACGCGTACGTCCCGTTCATCTGGCTCTGGCTCACACTTTTGAGTCGCCCCATCCCCGTCGTGCTCCAGTGTGGCCGCGTTGGAAGGCGCCTCGCTCGGCGAAGAGTACACCCCATCGAAAATTCGCACTACCTTGCCGCTCGCCTGGTATTCGTAAGCCAACGCTTGCAATATCGTCCCATCCTCCCGCACAGCACGCAGTTGCTGCAAGCGGTAGTTGCGCTCCGGGCCGTAGTACAGCCACTCGTCGCGCGCATCGTTACCGGAAATGGTGCGCCCGTGCTCCAACCGCACCGGCCGGCCAAACTCGCACAGCGTAGAGGCTCGAGCGCTACCATAGCTCCCGTACGCACGGGGAACACTGGAGCGCAAGAAACCAAAATATCGCTCCAAAACCTTTCCGTCAGAGAATCACCACTGCTTTCAACCATCGGGCCAGATCCGCGCCCATAAGCACCGCTTGGTCATCAATGAAACCCGAATCCCAAGAACCCCATGTTGGCCAGGCACCATACACACTATGCATTTCCCGGCTTTGGGAATCCAAAAAGAGAACGCCCCATTCGACGAATTCCTCTTCGCCCTTGATCCCCCGTGCAAACAGGCACACCTTCTTCCGCTCCAGTTTCATCAGCAGCTTGAGCAGCTTGTCTCTTAGCGGGCCGCTCACGTCTATGTGCACCCGCGGAACGTACTCGTCGTCCCGCAATTGCTCTCGAGTCTGTCTCGGCGTCCGCCGGTAGAGCGTATCCGGACGACTGATCACAATTTCCAGCCGCACAACCCGTCCCCTGGCCACGTCGTTATGCAGCGCGCGCACTAGCTCGCTGGCATCGCTCGCACATAGCAGTGCCCGCGCCGCAAACTCATCCAACAGGAACACTAACCCGGCGAGGCTGGCAGCAACGAGCAACGCTCGACAAGCTAACCTACACACAACAGCCACGCGTACCCCTCACTGGCAGTAGTTCGCCGGAGGTAAGGTCAGAAGGTGTGGAAATAGAGACAAGGCGGTGTGGACCTTCCGGCAAGGAAAGCAGCCGCAAGGAAGCCGCAAGAGGGAGGACACCGCCGTGGAGAGTGTAAGCCGAGCTGAGCGACGAAGGTCAAGGAGGGAGTTTGAGAAGCGGCCAGACTGGGAGGCGCTGGAGGAGTACGCGAGGGTAAAGCTGCAGGGGTGGCTGCAGGATCTGCTCGAGGAGGAGATCACCGACCTGGTCGGGCGAAGGAAATCGAAGCCGCCGCTCGGCGGTGGATGCGCCGGTGGGCTACCGGAACGGACACGGGAAGGTTCGTCGGGTTTCGATTTCGATGACGTCGGGGACGCTCAAGGTGATGCGGCCGCGGGTGCGCGGATTAGAGCAGCGCTTCGAGAGTCGGATTTTGCCCTTGTTCGTTCGCCGGACGAAGGAGGTCGGGGAGCTGTTGCCGCGGCTTTAGCTTCTCGGGCTGACGCAGGGGCGACTTCAAGCTCGCGCTTCGGGGGCTTTTGGGCGAGGAGGCTCCGCTTTCGGCCTCCTCGATCGAGAGCTTTCGGGCGAAGTGGCAGCTTGAGTTCGCGCAGTGGAAGAGCCAGCGGCTGGACGAGCTCGAGGTGGTGTACGCCTGGGCCGATGGGTTGTACGTGAAGGCGGGCCTGGAGGACACCAAGGCGACGCTGCTCGTGATCGTGGGAGCCTTGAAGGATGGGCGCAAAGCGTGGTGCTCGCCGGGGACAGCGGGCAACGGGAGTCGAAGGAATCCTGGGCGCGAGTGCTGCGTGATCTTCGAGAGCGGGGGCTTCGCGGGTGGAAGGTGACGGTAGCCGAAGGATTCCTGGGGATCTGGGCAGCCCTTCGCGAGGTTGGCCTCGGGCAGGAGAAACAACGTTGCTGGAACCACAAAATTACCAACGTGATCGACCAGCTCCCGAAGAAGGAGTGGCCCGAAGCGAGAGCACGCCTTCGGAAGATCCCCTACGCCGAGACCGAGAAGGAGTGCGAGCGGCTGCGGGACGAGTTCGCCGCGCGTTAGCGAAAGGCGTACCCGAAGGCGGTCGAGACGCTGTGCCGGGACTGGGAGCGGATGGTGACCTTCTACCGCTTTCCGAAGGACCACTGGACGCACCTACCTTCGGACGACGAACCCGGTGGAGTCGCCGTTTGCGGCGGTGCGGCTGCGGACCGACGCGGCGAAGCGGTACAAGAAGGTGGCCAACGCCGAGGCTTTGATCTGGAAGATCCCGATGATCGCAGAGAAGAAGTTCCGGCGTCTCGACTCGCCGGAGCTGCTGGAGGCAGTTGACCGAGGGCAGAAGTTCGTGGACGGAAAACCAGTCGAGGAAACCCGCCGGATGCCTCACGCCGCCTGATCTCGTTTACATACCTCTTGACGTGACCTCTGCGTGTTCGCCAGAGTGGTCAGTGTCCGGTATGATTGCTTGCCGGGTGGAACGAGCCCGTTGCGAGCCGAGGGGTTGTTATGCGCCTGCCGCACCGGGTGGGCCTGCACAACCCCGCGGCACACCACGAGAAAAGGGGCGTGTAGTGCCTATCGACGCGATCCCCCATTGCTCGAAGCTGCGCACTTCTTGAGGCTCCGGACCGTCCTGCCCCAGGGCTCCTTTGCAGCCAGTACTAGAGTCACCAATTTCAGGGCTCTCGCCCGCAGGTCAAGCTGGGCCTTCAGGGTCTAGAGCACTGCTAAAGCTTGACCGCCTCCCCTGCCAGGAGCCACGCGCCGCGCGCACATGGATCTCGGCGCGAGTGTTTGTGGTTCTTCTTGTGTGGCTGGCCTACCCAGCAGCCGCCTCCATCGGCTGAGCACCTGTGGTTTCGGACCTGCGTGGTTCTGCATAGTCTTCGGCACGTGCTCTGCCCCTCTCCGGGGCTAGTGTGAACTGTTTCAGAGCTCTGTTTACAGCAGAGGAGGGTCATGTGACGTATCCTGCCCGTTGGACACCCACCCCTCGCGGGGTGACAGGGAGGACCGCCTATGACCCTCATGGACAGTGTACACACCCTTCCGATACTGGACAGGCTAGTGGCCCTCATTCAGGCAGGCGCACGCGGTGAACTCGTGCCTCTGGAACGCCTCCATGGCATCCCCCAACTCCCTAGCCTGAACACCCTCCTGCCAAAACAGCATACACAATGGCGTATCAGTTAACGCCCCTAACCATTCCCCCGCATCGGAGCGGTCAACGGCTCACCGTGGGCGTAGGCGAGCGCGGCGAAGGGTACCGGTAGGAAGCGCAGACGGTGTGCGGTGCGCGACTCGGAGCTACTGAACTCGGACCTACTGAAAGTGACGAAGGTCAACGAATTCCCCTGAGGGCTCGCGAAGTCGGACCATGAACCCACCTCCACCCAAGGTGCCGGGCGTTGATTTGAAGAAACTAACCTGCCAGGTCTCGCCGACGAGTTGCACATCCACTTCAAGATCGTCCGTTTCATACCCCTTCCTGCGTGCGGCTGCCCTTGCAAGGGCAATTACCTGCTCCTTCGTCATAGACGGGCTCCGTTCGCTATTGACCCCTCTGTTCTTCTTCAAGCCGGGGTTGACTCCGCCACCCTCCCCCTGGGCGTTCGCGAGCCGTGCGCCCGCGTACCGGGCGGGTCCCGGCGCACAGGCGACCAAAGAGAGAGTTGCTGCTATCAGGGCTCCGCGCACCGTCTGCACTCTCACACCTCATGCTCATTTAGCGACCGATTACCGCTTCCCGAGGACCCAGGAAGTCCTGCGTCCCGTCCGGATTTAACCTGTACACTCCTGGCCCAGCTACAATGTAGTGAGGCGTTCTCGGCGTGAGGCCCATGAACCAACGGTAGTCCGCGGGACTGGCACTTGCAACCCACGCGGGACCGAGGTTGGGATGGGTGTGGAACGAGCCTACAGCATCGGGCGGCTGAGTGGTCGGTACGATCGAGGCTTGCGCGCCGGCGGGCCAGCGCTCTACGTAGTACTCACCAAGGAGCAAGCGCGTCAGTAAGTTACCCCGCCGGCGGATCCATCCGCCCTGCTCCCGCGGCAGCGGGCTTGCTGGCGACTCGCCTGGAGGCGGTGCAACCCCCGGATTCGAATCCTTCCATGCGGAGCGTAGAGCCCTTTTCACCGCTGGATCTGCGATAGGCTCACCCGACTGTACCGTACCGGGATGCGCCGGAGGTGCCGCACTTGGCGTTTCGCTTTGCCTTTGGGCATCCACTGCCCATTCGCCCCCTGCGGCCGACCATCCCTTCAACAACCGATACGCGCCCGCTGCGAGCAGGATGGCCCCGACTGCAGCGCTGGCGTACATGCCGTTGCGGCCGGCTTCGACGGCACCGTACGCGCCGCTGGCTAGGCCCGCCGCCAGCACGTTGCTGACAATGGCGATGGTGCTCGCACTCACATGCGCCGCCAGCACACCGAGCCCAGCGTACGCGCCTACCGCCGTGGCCACCCCCGACACGAACGTGAGCGCCCCCGCCTTGAGCGCCGCCCCTACATCCCCCGTGCGCACCCCCACATCGATGGCCACCGCCGCCGCCAACAACACCACCGCCCACGCAACGAGATCGTCGAGCCCGAACACCGCTCCGGTGGGATCGGTCCCATTCACCGGATCCCACGGACCATAAGCATACGGGCTCGCAAACTGCCGCGCCGGGTCGTGGGTGAGAAACATGCCCAGCTCCGGCTGATACACGCGCAGCGGTGCAAACGCGAGCCCGGTCCGCGGCTCGCTATCGTAACCCGTAAACTCGCGGCAAAACTCATGGTCGCTGCAGCCGCTGGCACTGCCTCCCGTGGCACTGTAACTGCCGCGTACCTGCCCGTAGGCAGTGTAGCGCACGTAGCGAAACACCGAGCCGTCCTCGCGCGTCAGCATCTGGGTGGAGCCCAAGTGATCCAAGTGAAAGTGCATCACACCTATAGTGTCGGCGCCCGGCGGTGGCGGCGGCGGATTGCCCCCTCCACCGCCACCCGCCCACGCCGGCATCACCAACACGGGAATCGGCCCACCCCCAAACACCACGACCACCACCAACGCCGCCACGCTGCCTGCCCGCGGGCGCATCCCCACTACGGACCGCCGCCGCTGCGGCGAAAGCAACACCGCCACCGTAGCTACCACCAAACCCCACGACACCACCCGCGCACCCACACCGGTCAGCCGGATCACCAGCCGCGGCTCGCCCCCCTGCGACCCCGCAAACTCCCAAAGCTTCGGCCCATGGGCCCAAAACGGCTCGTCCCCCACTCGCCACGCGCGCCGCGCCGCCACCAGACGCGAGCCTATGTACACGTACTTGGTGACAAACCGCGGGCTCACCTCCATCCACGCGCCGACGTAGTACGTCGGTGCCGCGCCCGGCACCCGTTTCGCCACACGGTTCCCCGCCGGACCCCACACAAACTCCACCTGCCGCGTCCCACCCTGGTTCACGGCCACAAGCCGGTCCTCTTTGTCGTACACGTACTCCCACCCCGCCCAACGCGTGCGGTTGCCATTGCCATCGTGCGCCACCGTCTGTCCACCAAAAGCGCTCGGTTGGTGGGGGGTATTCGGGTTTCCATAAGTGAAAGTCCGCCCCTCCTTGGCCATGAGATTCTGAATGGTGCTGAAGGCGTAGCTCCCGTTCATTCGGCTCGCACTCACTTCGCTCAGCCGCCCCAAGGCGTCGTAGCGAAAGTTGGCGCCGTTATAGCGGCCATCGCTCGAGGCAAACACGCCGTCCGTGATCGCTTTTATCCCCCCATCGGCTTCGTACTCGTAGGCCAGTCCTTGTAGCGTCTCCGTGCTCGTTCCCACCCGCAGCGTGCGCAGGGCCTTGAGCCGGAAATTCCTCTCCGGCCCGTAGTACTCCCACTCGTCGCGCACGTCCGCTCCCGCAACCGTGCGCCCGTGGTCGAGCTGGAGCGGGCGGCCAAAAAGGTCGTAGAGCAAATTCTGCACGTAAATCTTGCTCACCCCACTCAGCGTGCCGTCCGCCGCAATCGCCATCCCGTTGGCGTAACTGTAGTGCACCACCTCGCCATCCGGATACACCATGTCCGTCAGCGCGCCGCTCTCGGGGTCGTGCACGAAACGCATCTCGGCCTCTAGCGGCCCGTCGGAGCTGCCACTCACCGTGATCCGTTCGCGGATCTGCCGCTGGCGCCCCGCAATGTCGTAGCAGTACGCAATCCAGTTCGACCCCGTCGCCCCGCCGCTGGGATAGCGTTCCTCGATCGCGCTCAGTCGCCCGAGAGCGCAGTCGCCCTTCGGGCAACTGGCGGCTTCACAACTCACCAGCCCTGCTGCGGGCCGGTCGTAGAGGTAGCCAATGCGCCGCTCCACCGGACAACCTGCGGCCCCCGCGCTGCAGGTGACACTATCCGTGGCCAAGACGAGTTTTTCTGTCACCCGGTTCAGCCCGTCGTAACGGAAGCGCAGCGACTGGCCGGTCTTCGGGTCGTCCTGCACGATCAAATTACCCGCAAGATCGTAACCATATTGCCATACCCCAGAGTCGGGATCGGTCACGCGGATTTTCCTCCCGAGAGAATCGTACTGGGTCGTGATCCGCGTGCGCGTCACCGTGGGGCCGGTGTCGGGGTTCTCGATTGGCGAGTCCGCTTGCGCCATCGAAATTTGCCGGCCCAAACCGTCGTAACGGTAAATCGTGCGCGCCTGGAAATTGCCCGATTCGTCAAACTGGATCTTCTCGATGACTCTGCCCGAACCATCGAAAATTTCCTGCACCCGCATCGCCCCGCCTGAACAGGCAGGGTAGAGAGTGCCACGGTTCATGATCGAACACTGATTCCACGAGTCCACCCTCCAAGGCACGGATCGGGAGAACGTCCGTGCGGTGTCATCGGGCGCCTGTACCCTGTTCAACCGGCCTAGACCATCATAATCGTAAGACCAGCCGTCCAATCCAATCGGGGGGCGAGTAAATGTCGGCCGGGAAGCGAAACCGTCTTGCGGGATTTCCTCGGTAAAGGGGGCCAGCTTCTGGCTGACCTCGCCAAAAGCATTGTACTTGAGAGTATCGGAGACCACCGTCATCGTGGCGTTGCGAGTCCGGTCGCTGCGCGCAACTGCCGCAGTATGCTTTTTTTGCAACGGCCGTCCCAGGCCGTCCCAAAATTGGTCCAGCACGTCGTAGACCCCAAAATATGCCCCCGATATGCTGCTCTTGAAGACGCGTATGGCTGTGGGATAGGGCGCCCGTGTGGCCGTGCCAGCATAGCCGAGGTAGTATCGAATCGTTTGGTCGGGCCGGCTTTGCCCGGGGAGCTGCACCGTTTTGAGCCGGCAGAACTGGTCGTAAGTGTAGCTTTCCTGTGGCCAATCTGGCGGTGGGGTGGAACCCGAATAAGGGGCGGAGCGACTCAGCAACGCGCCACACTTGCGGTCGTAACTGTACGATACCCGCTGGTTCAGAGCGTTTTGCGTTTCAATTGGGAACAGGCCAGCGCTGTCGAAGGTGGTCGTACTCACTCGGCCGAGCGGATCGGTAGTGGAAATCAAGTTGCCGAACCGGTCGTAAACCATTTCAATGACTGTGCACGAGCCCCCAACCTGAGTGTTGGGGCACGGAACACCCGCTTGCGATCCCGTCGCGTTCGTGTTCAGCCACGAGTACACCCGGATAGGGTTTCCCCGAGTGTCGTAGTCGAACCACTTACGTTCCAATACGGCACCGAGCCACATCGAATAGCTTTCCCGAGGTTTGTCCACGAGGTACATGGATTCGTGATCAGTATGCAAGAACGACGTGAACTCTAGGACGTCCCCTGTAGCTCCGCTTTCCGTTTTTCCGAGCTTGGTGATGTTCCCATAATCGTCCCACGTGTCGTTCAACTGCCACGTCGTGCGCGCCAAAGGATCCGCACAGCGGGCGCCACCGGTTGGGCAAGACGACTGGCTCGATGACGCCAGGCGCACCCACCAGCGGCGCTCACTTCCGGAAAGGTAGGCGGGGCAGGCAGACGGATTCCCAGAAGGCGGGCCGACCTCGGACGGCCGCCTGTCCGTAATGTCGGCACAGTCCCAAGTGTCCTCGCTTTTCTCGATGGTTCCAATCTTCCCCGGCTCCGGTTCGCGCACGACTTCTTGGATCAGCCCCTTGCGGACGGCGTCCTGATAATACAGCGTCGTCTTCTTTGTTCGCCCGTCCGTTTGCACCACGGTGCGAAAACCGCGGAATTCGCGATCGTTCCGTTCGAAGAGCGCCCCTTGATACTGAAACGCCGTTACCAACTGGTGGAACGGACTGCCATTCGACCCGCAATCGTACCAGGGAAAGTTACCAGTGCAGAGCCCATTCGAGCGCGTGATGCTCGAGACGACCCACAGCGGATAGGGAACGGCAGACGTTGCGAGAACGGCGTAGGCAATTACATCCGTGCCCCCAATGCCATTTTCAATGGCGACGAGGAGGTCACCGGGCTTTCCGGCATCTCGCACTCGCGTATCGTTGTTAGCCGGGTCCACGTGAGCAGCGAAAACCGGGCAGAAGCTCGCCTGCCCGTTGATCGAGCAATTCGCATTGAACCGACGCTCCCCGGGGTCGAAGTTGCCGTGCTCGAGAAGGTCCGCCAGGCCGTCCCCGTTCACGTCAATCACGTCGCGGTACGTAATGACCTTCCAACTATCATCCATCTTGTACTGACGGATCGCGTCGCGTGCTCCCGCCCGCCAGCGGAACAGTCTCGGCGCGCCGTTGTTGCCGAGCACGAAACCGCTTCCGTGGTTCACCTGCACGATCCAGTCATCCGGATACGCTGTGGAACCGAAGTAAAACGGTTGGGAGCGATCGCAGGCGCTCACCAGATCCAGAAGGCCATCGCCATTGATATCTACCAAGTCGCGCCCGATCTTGTCTGGCTTCTCCCGCCCGGGTGTCACCGCCTGAAGTCCGAAAAGGGTGTAATGGTCGGTGGAGGGCAGGCCACACGGGATGTCGGCCGCAGGCCAGTATTCCGCGTCCATCGCAAAGCGATAACCGAGATTCTTATAGACCAGAAACCCGGAGCCCCCGTCGGGACAGGCCGTCCAGCTCTCAGGGCCACAGTAAACCACGATGTCGGGAAGGCGGTCGCCGGTCATGTCCCGCATATCTTGCACCACGAAACCGCTCCGGTCGAGGATCTCTCCACCCTGGTTGTATCGCGGCAACCGCCTCACGCGGGAGCTGTGAAGCACGGCGGGGACCGGAAAGGTCGGCACGGTGTAACGGATGCCGGTCGGGTGGGTTTCGATTCGCGGGGCCTGAAAGCCGCACCCGGAGAGGTCGTTCGCCTGCACGCGCGCCAGCGTACAGCCGCCAATGCCCAACTGCACATGAGCCAACCACTCCTGTTCCTGGCCGGCTAGGTAGGGGCCTTGCGACTGAGGACTAAAGTGGTCCAGCAGTCCATCGCCATTCATGTCCATCAGGGGGGTCGTCGAGTATTCGCTTTCACCCGAAGCAGTAGTTTCCCCCAGACCTAAAACTAGCTCGTACTCACACCCGTTCCCGGAACAGAAGCTCAACGTGTAAGAGCTGTTCATCCACGGAATGGGACTTAGAAACCCCCCAGTGCTGTTTGCTGTGGGTGCGTAGCCCAACCACACCGACCACGGGCTAGTGGTACCGTCTACAAAGTCAGGTATGGCATCGCCGTTAATATCCAACGTCGTCTTCAAGAGCGTTCGCTTCTGGCTGCCATCGCTTCGTCGTTCGGAACGCTCCTCCCGAATCGCGCAAAGGTTTCCAGGGACGGCCCAGCCTTCCGCCGACCCGGAAATACCATAGTTGACCTGCCAGATGCAGTTGCCCGCGCCGTCGCGAACAACACGAACCGCGTCGGGAAGCGCGTCGCCATTCATGTCCAAGAGATCCGCGGTGGTAAGCCACACCTCCGGGCCGGCGCCTCCGCCGATGCGCTCCTGCACACTGGTGAAGCTCGCCGCACTATTCAACGAAGCGGTTACCGGGGCAAAGCCAAAAGAGGATTCGTTTCCGGCGTTTTCGGCAGTGGCAAGACGGTGCGACAAGTAGTGGAACACGGTGTTTGCCGGCGCTCCATCTGCGCGCAGGAGAACTCCCCCGTCGGCCCCAGCGAGCTGGACGGTGCGTAATATCCACCCGCGTCCCGCGGATGGCGGAAGGACTGTCTGGTCGTCCACTCGCTCACCGGCGTAATAAAAAGTGTAGCTCCGAATGGGAGCCACCGGGTTCATCGCTTCCACCACGATTTTCTTGAGCCTGTGTTGATACGTGACCGCCATGCCCCCGATGGACACTGTAACCGTTTGGCCGGTCTGTTGCGGTGCTTCCCACAAGAACTGCACGCGGTACGCATGACCCGTGGCCCCATTGGCGCCCCACTGAACCAACATCGGGCGAAAGTCCGGGTAGTAACTAAACTCCACGAGGTTGCCGTTCGGATCACTCGTCGAGGTTACGGCCCAAGCGGCCGTCCAGGTGCATCGCGAGCCGATGGTTCCAGGATCGCCTGCGTAGCGGAACGCTCGCACATCGAAGAGCCCGAGCGGGTCGCCGTTGAAGAGCCTGGCCGACGGCACTTCACCAAAGCGATGCACGATGCCGTTTTTCTCGCGCACTTCCCAAGAATTCGAACTCGCAATGTAACGGATGCGCAGAAAACTTCCTTCCACTTCCGGCCGGCAGTGGCCGGTGGTGGTGTCCACAAGCTTGCAGGGAATCGACCCTTCCGGGGTGGACAGCACAAAGCGGGCCCCGGCTTCTCCGGGGTTCGGACAGCCGGGGGCCCCGAATCGCGAGTCACGCTCGATGCGCGCCAGAGGTAGAGTCCACCCCACCCCGTAAGGCCCGGCTCCGCCCCCGCTCGAGTACCGAAGGGCCAAACGGGGAGTGATGTTCCTGTGACCAGTTGGCACGGCGATCGGAATGCTCGTGGTAGCCGCACCGACGTTCAAAGCCACGTTCGGGCCGCTCGCAAGCCCGGTAAAGGTTGACGGGGAAGGCTGACTCTCGTTGTTCGACTGAGCCGACCCGATCTCCACCACGAACAGTAAACTCAACGCTGCTAGTGCGGTAGGTTTGCTGTCAGAACGCCGTTGGCCGCTGAACATGGCAAGACCTCACATCGAGTGGTCAGAATGACTGCGAGCGAAGCGCTTGCCGGAGCCGATCGAGCTCGGGTGCGGGGTAAACTTCCAAAGGGTCGTCGCGTTCCACTGGAAGATCCAGAGCGCGCGGTTCGGTCAGGGCGAGCGGCCTCGCTCCAGCGCCCCGAGCTGCCTCGCCTGTGAGTTCTTCAGTCTGGCGCAGAGCTGCGATACGCTCTTCCGACTCCGCCACCCGCGCGGCAACCATAGGAGCGGCGGCCTCCTCGGGAAGCTTCGGCTCCTCGACCAAGAGTGCTTCGAGTTCAACGGGCGCAATCCCCGCACGCGGCATTGCCTGCGCAGGCCACTGAGCGCGACCCCAGCGTTGTCCAAAGAAGATCAAGCTTGCCATCGCCACCACTCCCGCGGCGATCCAACGGCTCTTGGCCGTAACTTTCCAGCGGGTTCGGCGGATCCTTCGAGGCCTTCTCGCTCCCGAAAGCTGTTGCATTTCTTGCCCTCCCTCCTGACCGAATTCCCCCGTACTTTCCTCTACACGAATCGATGGGAAAACTGTGGAGTAAGCTTACGATAAAAAAAAAAAACTCTGTCAATATCTCTTTCGTAATCCTGCACCTGATTGACTCCCTCTCGGCTTCCAGGGTATGTGATTCTCCCGATTCCACGCGTGGGAGGAAATCCATGAGTTCCTGTGCAGCTCTGTTGCCGCGGTTTCGTGGTTCGCGCGCCCTGAAAACTCTCGTGTACTGGAACTTGATTCTTGGGTGTTTGGCTGTGCAGAGACCAACTGCGGCACAAGTAGTCCAAGAGAGGGTTTTTCCCGTTGAAGCCTTTCAGGGACGGACCGGGCGCTGGCAGAGCCGAGAGCCGCACGACAAGCCGCCCCGAGGGATCCGTATTGACGGGGTGGAACGCACTGGGAGTCAGATCACAGGACGCGTTACGCTGGAAGGCTCGCGTTTATTGCGGAACGGCACACTGGAAGGCAGCGTCCGCGGGACGTTCGTGAGCGGCGTCGTGCGTGACGAGAGTGGTCAAGTGGCTGCGCGGTTTGTGGGGCAGGTGCGTCCCGACGGCACTATGACCGGAACCTATACCGACCGGACCGGCGAAGCCGGCACTTGGCAATGGCCGCTCTACACCGGCATTGGTGGATCTGGAGAGGGCTTGGACGCACAAACATTTCCTGACCGCTAGCGCCTCTCGCAGAGGCCGAGCAGGAGGTGGTTGCACGACCTAGCGCGTAATGCGCATCTGCTTCCCGAAGTGCGTTCACCCCGGGCCCCTTCCACAAAGAAAGGCGACCTCTCATTCGATAAGGTTGCCAAAGCCCAAAAGCCAGGTTTCGGCGGAGTCAACTCGGCACACCTCAGTTCCGCTAACCGGCCGCGTGGGTCGACAGCCCCATGGCGAGCTGTGCCCGTGTAAAGGGCTTCACATCTGGGTGAACTTGCCGATGTTGAAGGCGGGCAACGCCCCCAGCCACACCGTGCGCTGCCGCGCCGTCGTACCAAACCTGTTTCCCGTCTTCTGGCCTGCCACGGCTCGACCCACCTCGGGTCGCAGCAGGGAGGTTGAAGCGCTGTCCAGCCCCTCGGTCAGGGGCTCACAGATCAGTTTCGCCCGCTATTCATTTCGCGTCGTATCCCAAGCTCCGGTACCCATTCCCCCAAACCACCTCGGTCACACGACCGTCCTTGGCGATCTCGAAAAGGGTGCCCGGGTGAAAGGATCTCCCTGCCGGGGTGTCAACTGTGTAGGAGGCACCACGGCTCGGAGCCCTTAGGCAGACCGCGCTTCCCGCTCATTAGAGGGGACAATGCAGCGCCGCGCGGTTGGGAAACCGGAAACGGTAGGCACACGGGACGCGTGCGAATTCTTTGCTAAACAGCGAGCCATGCCAACGATTGCTCTCGACGCCATGGGAGGGGACCATGCGCCGCACGAAATCGTGAAAGGCGCGGCCGCGGTGAGCCTGGACACGCAAATTGACGTGATCCTGGTGGGCGACGAGAAGCAAATTCAGTCTTGCCTCGACCGCGTGCAGTATCGCCCGGAGCGGTTGCAGATCCAGCATTGCGAGCAAGTCATCGCCATGAACGACGAACCCCATGAAGCGGTGCGCAAGAAGCCACGCGCCTCGCTCCTCCAAGCCGTGCAACTCGTCGCCGCGGGCGAAGCCGACGCAGCCGTCACCGCTGGCAACACGGGTGCCGCTGTGTTGGCGTGCGCGCGCTTTTTCCGCCCTCTCCCTGGCATTCGCCGCGCGGCTCTGGCCTCCGTGTATCCCCGGCAAACGGAATACGCAGGCCAAGACCAGCTCGCCCTCTTGCTGGATGTCGGCGCCACTATCCGCTGCGAAGCTACGGAACTCGTGCAATTTGCCATCATGGGAAGCGCTTACGCCCGGCGCATCTCGAAGGTACCCAGCCCACGCGTAGGCCTGCTCAATATGGGAAGCGAGGACAACAAGGGCGGGCAGGTGCTGGTGGAGGCGTATCGGCGCTTGGGTCGTGTGCCCGGAGTGAATTTCGTCGGCAACATCGAGGGGCACGAGCTCATCAAAGGCCGGGCCGATGTCATCGTAACGGAAGGCTTCACCGGCAACGTGGTCTTGAAGTTGTTGGAAGGAATCGCCGACATGCTCAGCGAACTAGCCGGCAGCGCGGCCAGGGAAAGCTGGCGGTATCGGCTCGGCTTGCGCGTGCTCGAAAGCGGCCTCGAACGGCTGCGGAGTCTCACCGACTACACCGCTTATGGCGGCGCGCCCATCCTGGGGTTCGAGCACTTGCTGATCAAAGCGCACGGCCGCTCGGAGGCCCGAGCGATCAGCAACGCGATCAAAGTTGCCGCCAAAGCAGTCCGCGATGGCGTGGTTCGCGAAATCCGCGCCACGCTCGAAAGCGCATAGAACTTCTACGGACCATGCCCGCGGCGCAACCTGACCCAATCGTGTTCCGCTGGGATCTCGACAAAACTTACCTCCGCAGCGAGTTCGATTCGCTGCGCGACCTGGTGAAAATCCCCTTCGAGAAGCCGGAAGAAAAAATCACCGTGCCTGGTGTGGTCACGCTGATCCGCAACCTGCGGCGGGTGGCACGCGAGCAAGGACGCGAGGTGCGGGTGTTTTTTATTTCCGCCAGCCCGCCCCAAATTGCCAAGGCAATCAAAGACAAGCTCGCCCTGGACGGCACGGAATACGAAGGGATTACCTTCAAGAATCAACTCCAGCACATCATGCGCGGCCGCTTCCGCAACCTGCGCGAGCAAGTGGGCTACAAACTCACCGTACTGCTGCGGCAACGCGGCGAGTTTCCACCGCACGCCCGCGAGGTACTGTTCGGCGACGACTGGGAATCCGATCCGCTGATCTACTCGATGTATGCCGACCTCCTCGCCGGCCGGCTCACCACGGCTGAGCTGCCGGCGATTTTGCAACGCGCCGGTGTGGATCCGGAACTCATCGAAGAGGCGCAAACCCTGGCCGCGCAAATTGCACCGGCCGATGCCGTGGAACGCATTTATATCAACTTAGAACGGCGCTCGCCGCCTCGGGTGTTCGAGCCGTTCGGGCCGCGGCTCATCCCGGCGTTCGACTACTTCCAGAGCGCCGCATGCTTGTTCCAAGACCAACACCTCGACATCGATGGCGTTGCGGAGGTGGCCCAAAGCCTTGCGGCCGAAGCCGGCTTGAGTGCGCGCCATCTGGCCAACTCGCTGGCCGATATTTGCCGGCGCGGCTACCTGCATCCGCAGGTGCGCGAGGCGCTGGAATTCGAATTAGCCCGCCGCCGCGTACTTCCGCCCCGGCGCGGCCGGGGGCTCTTGCCCCGCCTCCAGTGGTGGGTGCGCGCGCGCACCCGCCGCACCGTGCTCGTCGCTCGGCCGCTTCCACCGAACCAACCCGCCATTGACTATCTGCACCTAGTGCAGCATTGGCAGCAG
The DNA here is from genome assembly GCA_026004215.1 of Candidatus Binatia bacterium. Classification (GTDB taxonomy): domain Bacteria; phylum Desulfobacterota; class Binatia; order HRBIN30; family HRBIN30; genus HRBIN30. The sequence goes on along the minus strand of BPIR01000003.1, from coordinate 309,354 downwards.
CGACACGCGCCGGAAGGGGAACACCGACCAAGCTAGAGGAAAATGCCACCATGGAACAAAGCCGGTTGTACACCGTCTTCGTCACCACCAGCAGCGTCGAGGAAGCGCGGCGCATCGCAGAACATCTCGTGCAAGGACAGCTCGCCGCCTGCGTGAACATCGTGGGCCCGATTCAATCGGTGTACATGTGGGAAGGCGACCTGCACCGGGACGAAGAGCACTTGCTCGTCATCAAGTGCGCGGCGCGCAATTTTGCCGCGCTGGAGCGCGCCGTTCGTGAGCTACACTCATACTCGGTGCCCGAGGTGATCGCCATTCCGGTTGCCGAAGGCTCCGCCGACTACTTGGCGTGGGCACTTTCGGCTGTGCCGGCGCAAAACCCGCGGCGCGATTGAATCCGAAGCCTGATGTTGGGCCGGGCCGGAATCCTGCCGCCCCGTCTCAGGATTCCGCACCCGGACCCCCACCACCCGGTCGGGTGATGGCCCCCCTTCAGCCCCCAAGGCTTCAAGCTTTACGCAACGCGCTCGTCGGCTCCTTTCCCTCGATCCGCAGGCCACCGGTGTCGGCCAGACTCGCCAACTTGCGTTGCACTGGATGTTTGCGGCTAATTTCGAGCTGCTTGATGCGGATGCGCAGGTTGTTGGCACTGTCCGCATTGGCCAGTGCCTGCTCTTCGGTAATGCGGCCTTGCGCATAGAGATCGTACAGGGCTTGATCGAACGTCTGCCCGCCTTCTTGCGTGCTGTTTTCCATGGCCTCCTTGAGCTTGTCGATCTCGCCGCGCTTGATGAGCTCTTTGACGTAGGGCGTGTCCACCAGAATCTCCAATGCGGCCACCCGCCGCCCATCCACCCCCGGCACCAAGCGTTGCGAAATAATGCCCCGCAGGTTCAGCGAGAGCTGCAAGTAAATTTCCGGGTGGCGCGACGCGGGGAAAAAGTTCATCACCCGTTCGATTGCCTGGTTGGCATTGTTGGAGTGCAACGTGGCGAGACACAAATGGCCCGTTTCGGAAAACGTGATGGCCGCTTCCATGGTTTCCACGTCGCGCACTTCTCCGATGAGGATGACATCGGGCGCCTGCCGCAACGTGTTGCGCAACGCCTCGTTGAACGACACAGTATCGAAGCCGACCTCGCGCTGGCTCACGATGCACTTCTTGTGGGGATGAATGAACTCGATGGGATCCTCGATGGTGAGGATGTGCCCAGTCGAGTTCTCGTTTCGATAATCGATCATGGCAGCCAGGGTGGTCGACTTGCCCGATCCAGTAGCTCCCGTCACCAAGACCAAGCCACGCCGGCTCATGGCGATGTCTTTGAGCACCGGCGGAAGACCCAGCTCGTCGAGCGTGGGAATCCGCGTCTTGATTTGACGGATCACCACGCCGACAACGCCGCGCTGGCGATACACGTTGATACGAAAACGCCCCAGCCGATCCGAGGCAATGGCCAGGTTCATCTCGAGCTTCTCGTCGAACTGAGCGCGCTGCCGGTCGCTCATCAACGAATGCGCCAACAGTTCCACTTCGCGTGGGGTCAGCGGCGTCGTGCCGTAAGGCTGATTGAAGCCCTCGACGCGGAACATCGGCGGACTGTCCGCCGTCAGGTACAAGTCCGATGCGTTGCGGGCCACCATTTCGGCGAGCAGCTCGCGAATGTCCGCCATGGCCGCCCCTCCGTTACCTCCCGAGGAATGGGCGCGACGCCTTGAGGGGCGAACTGGCCCGCCCGTCGTTGCGGGTCGCCGTTTCTGGACCGAACAAGTTCGGCGTCAGCGTGCGCGACTGGGCTTCTTCCTTCGTGACCAGGCCGCGCGCGACCAGATCGAGCAGAGCCATATCCAGCGTTTGCATGCCCCAAGCTTGGCCGGTTTGCAGGGCCGACGGGAGCTGATGAATCTTGTTCTCCCGGATCAAATTCCTCACTGCCGGCGTGCCAATGAGAATTTCCAATGCGGCAATGCGTCCGCCGGCTTTCTTCTTCACTAGCGTTTGGGTGATGATCGCCTGAATGGACTCCGCAAACATGGCGCGGATTTGCCCCTGCTGGGCTGCGGGAAAAACGTCAATAATGCGGTCCACGGTTTTGGGCGCACTCGAAGTGTGCACGGTGGCGAACACCAAGTGGCCGGTCTCTGCGGCGGTCAGAGCCAAGGAGATGGTCTCCAAATCACGCATCTCACCGACCAGGATCACGTCCGGGTCCTCGCGCAACGCGCCACGCAAGGCTGCGTTGAACGACATCGTGTGCGGCCCCACTTCGCGCTGGTTCACCAAGCACTTCTTCGAGCGGTGCACGAACTCGATGGGATCCTCGATGGTGAGAATGTGGCCCTCGTACGTTTCGTTGATGAAGTCGATCATGGCAGCCAGCGTGGTGGACTTACCGGAACCGGTCGGGCCCGTCACCAAAACCAAGCCCTTTTCTTTCTTGCAAATGTCCTTGATCACGGGCGGCAGCCCGAGTTCGTCAATCGTCATGACTTTGGTGGGAATGGTCCGAAACACCGCCGCCTCGCCCTTGCGCGTCCGGAACACGTTCACACGGAAGCGAGCGACCTCACCGAGCTCGAACGAGAAATCCACATCGTTGGTTTCCTGAAACTGCTTGCGCACGGAGTCCGTCATGATGTCGAACACCATGCGGTGGACCTCATCCGGCGTCAGGGGCGGATGCTCGATCCGCTTCATATCTCCGTGGATCCGCACCATGGGCGGCTCGCCCGAGGACAAGTGAACGTCCGACGCGCCCTCTCGGTGAGCAAATGTCAACAGTTGCGTGATGTCCATTGCCATCGCTGTCACCTCTTGCAGACCGGGTCCATCCCGAGCTGCAAGCTCTGGGCCAGGTGCACCGACAAACCGCCTCAACAGCGCGTGCGAGCGCAATGGACAGTCTTTGTCATCTGCGCATCGCTCCGAACCGATCGCGCCGTCAACAAAGCAACGCCACTGTGTCGAAACTTGTCGGCGCGATTGCCGCAGCCCGCCCTGGAGCCGCACTTTGTCAGCCCAGCGACAAGATCTTCACGGGCCACCGAGCGAAGCGAGCATGATGCTCATGAGGACGTTGCTCAAGCCGTGGTAAAACGCCGGGACGACGACCGTACGAGTTCGCGCCCACAGCCAGCCGTAGAGAAGGCCGGGAAAGAATACGACGAGTCGCACGGCGCCGCCGTGGAACACGTGGCACAGCGCAAACAATGCGTTGGCGCATAGCAGGCCGGGGCCCCACCGGGCCCCGAGAAACGACCAGCGTGGCTTCCAAACACGGTCGAACTCCGTTTGCATGTAGGCCCGGAAGAAGAACTCCTCTGCCAGGCCGACTCCGAGGAGGTGATCCAGCGTGAGCTCGACAACGTTCTCGGGCAATTGCGGGGCGAAATCACGGCCCAAGTACCGAGTACCGTACGTGTAATGCCCAACTAGATACGGAACGAACACACCCAGCAGCAAGCTGATGTGAAACCCTACCCCCGGAATGCCCCGCAAGGTCAGGCCGTAACTGTCGAGGTCGCGTTTCGTCGCCGCCAAGTACACGAGCGGTACCGCGAGCCAGACAGCCGAGGTGTGCAGCCACAAAGCCAAGGGCAGTGCTACGGCGAGCAGGGTCACCGCTTCGATCGCCGGCCGGAGCTTTGTGCCGCCAAGGCTCACCATCGCTCTTCGACGCGGACAACTACCGGCACGACACCGTACCGTTGCACCTTGAGCGCCTGCGCGCGGGCCTCCTCGTGGCGCTTGAAGCGGCCGAGGCGCACTCGGTAATAGGTGCGGCCGTTGACGCGCCAGGCCTGCACGCGGGTGTCCGCAAACATGGGGCGTAACACGCGGCGCAGCTCTTCTGCCCGGCGCCGATCTGCAAATGCGCCCACTTGGACTGCGTACGGCGCATGCTCCGGGTACACCTGGCCAAAGCCGATGACTTCCACGCGCACCTGTGCCGTTCCCGGGCGCGTCATGCCCAGCGCGCGCGCCGCCGCGTAGGAGAGATCGATCACGCGGCCGCGGACGAACGGCCCGCGATCGTTCACGCGCACCTCCACTTGCCGGCCGTTCTCCAAATTCGTCACCAACACTCGTGTACCCAATGGCAGGGTCGGGTGGGCTGCGGTGAGGTCGTACTGGTCGAACACTTCCCCACTGGCGGTCGGATTGCCGTGAAACCGCGGACCGTACCACGAAGCCACCCCTTGCTGCGAAGCTCCAACTCGCGGCTCGATCGGCGGCCGGCTGCGAAACCAGCCGCACGCGCCGGCAACAAACGCCACACCCACAACCAACCAGCCGCTTGCCCGTGTCGGCATCGTCATGCGCGCCCCGGGGGTCACCCGCGTCCGGCCACAGTAAGTTTCCCGATCAGTATGGTCGGCGCCGCAACCGCTCGCCGCAGCGCCAGATCGTTTCCAATGGCCTCGATGCGCGACCACATCTCGAAAAGGTTGCCCGCCACCGTTACCTCCTCCACCGCAAAGCTGCATGCACCGTTTTCGATCCACAAACCGCTCGCCCCGCGAGAATAGTCGCCCGTGGTGAGATTGACCCCGAAGCCGATCAAATTGGTGACGTATAACCCCCGGGAGACCGAGCGTATGAGTTCCTCTGGCGGAGTTTCACCGGGTAGCAGGTAAAAGTTCGTCGGAGCGGCCAAGGGCGCTGACCCTACGGATCGCCCGGCATTGCCGGTGCTCGAAGGGAACCCGAGACGCCGCGCCGAGTAGCTATCCAGCAAGTACGAACTCAGATAGCCCCCGTCGACCACTGTGTTACGGCGCGTTTCGACTCCTTCGGCATCGAAGGGCTTGGAGCCCAAGGCTGCAGGAATGCGGGCATCGTCAACGACCGTCACAAAACTCGGCGCGATTTTCTGGCCCAAGCGCCCCACCAGAAACGAGGTGCCCCGGTAAATTGCTTGCCCGAGCACAGCTTGCGACAAGTGCCCCAGCAGGCTCGATGCGGTTTCCGGGTCGAAAATCACCGGCACCTCGCATGTGGCCACACTGCGGGCATCGAGCCGCCGCAGGGCGCGCTCCGCCGCTTTGCGCCCGATTGCTTCCGGGGGTTCCAATTGGTCGAGCTGCCGCACCACCGAGTACCAGTAGTCTCGCTGCATTCCCGAATTGCTTTTCGCCACGGGAACGACCGACACGCTGATCGCGCTGCTCTCGTAGCCTCGGGCAAATCCCAAGGTCGACGCGTACCAGATCTCGGCCGACTGAGCGGAACACTCCGCGCCCTCGGAATTCACGATGCGGGAATCGTAATCGAGAGCGCTGGCCTCGGCCCTTTCGGCCAAGGCGCGCGCTTGTTCCGGCGTCATTTCCGCCACGCGCGCATCGAACAGTTCCAACTGCGGAAGTTCGCGGGCCAATTCTTCCGGGCGGGGAAAGCCAGAGAACGGATCTTCCGCCACGACTTTGGCGAGCGAGCAAGTTTCGCGGGCAAATTCGCGGAGAGCCGCGGCGGTGAGATCCGAAGTTGCGGCCACGGCGCTGCGTTTCCCCACGAACACGCGCAAACCCAGTTGTTTTTCTTCGGCTTGCGTCACCTTCTCCAGTGCGCGCTGGCGCACGGAGACCTCGAGCTGGCGGCTGCGAGCGACCACCACGTCGGCGGCCGTCGCCCCGTTCGCCCTGGCCGTTGCGAGCACCAGCTCTGCCGCTTCGGCAATCGTCATGACGATTCGCCCCGCACCGGTTTTGTTCCGCCCACCGTGAGTCCGTCCACACGCACGGTCGGCAAACCCACCCCCACGGGAACCGACTGTCCATCCTTGCCGCAGGTGCCAATACCTTCGTCGAGCGCGAGGTCATGGCCGACCATGGTAATCCGCTTGAGAACCTCCGGCCCGTGGCCGATCAAGGTCGCGCCTTTAACCGGATAAGTGACGCGGCCGTTTTCAATGAGGTAAGCCTCGCTGGCCGAGAAGACAAATTTCCCATTCGTGATGTCCACTTGGCCGCCGCCAAAGTACACAGCGTACAAACCTCGGTCCACCGAGCGAATGATCTCTTCGGGGTCGCTTTCACCCGGTAGCATGAACGTATTCGTCATGCGCGGCATGGGCACGTGCGCAAAGGATTCGCGCCGGCCGTTTCCGGTCGGTGGCATACCCATCAAGCGAGCGTTCATCCGGTCCTGCAAATATCCCCGCAGGATGCCCTTTTCGATGAGCACCGTCCGCCCGGTGGGCGTTCCCTCGTCGTCTACGTTCAGGGATCCGCGCCGATTCGGAATCGTCCCATCATCCACAACCGTGCACAGCGGAGAGGCGACGACCTCTCCCAGCCGCCCCGCGAAGGCGGAGACGCCTTTGCGGTTGAAATCCCCTTCCAGACCATGTCCCACCGCTTCGTGGAGCAAAATGCCAGGCCATCCGGGCCCTAACACCACTACCATCTCGCCTGCCGGAGCATCCACGGCTCGCAGGTTCCGGATGGCTTGCTCGGCAGCTTTGCGCGTGAAGAGGAGATACCGATCGTTCTCCAACAAATATGCGAACTCGACTCTACCGCCGCCTCCGTAGCTGCCTTGCTGGCGCTCGCCGTTCTCCTCTGCAATGCAGGTGACCTGCATGCGCACGAGCGGCTGGATGTCGCCGACCACGAGGCCCTCGGCCCGTACGATCAAGATCACCTTGTGCTCGACCACGATGCTCGCCAGCACGTTGCGGATTCGCGGGTCGAACCGGCGCGCATACTCGTCTACCCGGGAGAGGACTGCCACCTTGTCCTCCAAAGCCACCGCAATGGGCGGGTTCTCTAAGGGGTACAAGTCGTGCCTTGGGCGAACCCGCTGCAACGCAACCGAGCGAGACTGCGCGCCCTCCCAAGCGATGGCTTCGGCCGTACGGGTCGCCAAGCGCAGGCTCTCCAACGTGAGTTCGTCGGTGTGGGCGTAGCCGGTCTTATCCCCAACTACGACACGCGCCCCGACGCCCTGGCGCACGTGTCGCGTGGCCGACTTCACCAAGCCGTCCTCGAGGCTCACCGATTCCACCGTGCGGTACTCGAAGTACAAATCCGCATCGTCGCAGCGGCGCCGCAATGCACCGCCGATCCCCTCTTCGAGCCAGCGAGGCTCGAGGCCGAGGTGATCGTAAAAGAACTTTTGTGGATCTTTGGTGAACGTCAATGAGGTTGCCGGTTGAGACATACGAGCCCAATCTATCCGCACGATGCGGCGGCCGCAAACTTTGGCGGCGTACCTCGACATCCCCGCGGGCACGGCGGCAATGCAGGCCCGCTTGGCTCGGTACCCGATCCGCACTCGCGCCCGCACCGGGCGAAGCGAAACTCTGCCCCGGAAAGATGCCCACACTGCGGCGGCACCGATCCGGGGCCAAGTGATTTCAAAAATACACCGTCAAGCCACCTCGCGCCCAGAATGGATTTCCGGGGGTGAAGTGAATATCCGCTGGCGGGTCTTCGTGCGTGCCTTGCAAGCCTGGGCGAATCGAGCACGGCGTTCCCGGGTGTCTGGCCGGATCTTGGAGTTCGCCGAGCAAACACGAGTTGTCCGCGAACTGGGCTTCGCGCCAATCCCGGTCGAGGATGTTCAGTAACGCAATCGAGGCTTCGACGTTGCGCCAGCGATAGCGTCCGAGCAGGTCCACCAGGGTGTACCCGCGTGCCGTGAGCGAGCGATCTTCGATGGCAGGCCGATCTCCGAGGTACCGCACGCGCAAGGCGCTTTCGAATCCTGCCAACGGACTCAACGTGACTCCGCCGTTCATCAACAGTGTCGGTGCCAAGGGCACAGCTTCGCCCGTGCCCCGAAAACGCGGATCCGCGTAGGCCAGGTCGTAATCCAAAAAGAGCCAGCGCGTGGCTTGGTAGCGCGCCTCGAAGTCGATTCCCCAACGGCGCGTTTTCCCCGCCGGCTCGAATGTTCCTCCGGCACCAATTTGCTGGTTGCCCGCATCGCCCGAAAAGACGAGTTCGCTATCCAAATCCAGCAGCCAAAGCGCGGCGGCGAGGTCCAAGCGGTCGAACTGGCGCGTGCGGGCACCGATCTCGTAACCGAGGGAGCGAGTGAGCGGGCTTTGCAGGGGTCCGGCAAGCTGCGGGAAGTTTTTTGCCAAGAGCGCGTTGCGCGCATCGTTGGAGTGAAAACCCATGCCGAAGTTCCCGTACACGTCGGTGTTCGCCATCGGAGAAAAAATCAAGTTTGCTTTTGGGCTGACGATCGAGTCGCTCACGTTACCGCGGATGCGCACCGCACAGAAGTTGGGGTCGTTTTGCCCCAGGCACTCCTCCGACACCGGGTCGAGCACGCCCACTCCAGCCGGCAAGCGATCGCGCCCATCGAAGAAGAACACGTCGCCGCGCAGCCCCACTTCGAGCCGGAGCCAATCGGTGAAAAACACTTGTTGGTCGAGAAAGCCGGCAACGGATCGCTCCTCCACAGCCACGGCGTTCACGGTAAAAAAACGCTGGCGCCGCACTTGGCGGTACAAGTGTAAGTGGATGTGATCGTGGCGCGTTTCGACGGCCACGCGCGTGCGCAGGGGTACGCCTTCCCATCCGGGCGCAAACCAGTAGCGTAAATACTGGAGGCGCCCGCCATACAACACGCGGCTATCATTTTGCTCGATCCCATCGCCCGGCAAGTAAAACTGCCGGACCTCCGGCGGCTCACCGAAAACGTCGGCGATGCGACCACCACGTTCCACGAAGCGCAAGCCCGTATCCTTGTAAAAGGTAAAATTGGAAAAGAGCGCGAGCTTGTATCGCTGTCCCCACATGTGTGCGGACCATTGCTCGTCTTCCTGGGGAGCAAAGCGGTAGTGGAGGTTGAGGAATTCACGGTCGGTCTTCCCTCCCTCCGTCGGATCGATGGCATCGAAGCGGTCGAAGGGTCGCGTCGGCGCCAAGGGGTCCAAGTCGAGGGGCGCCAGCGCCACCTTCCCAGCTTGCACCGCGCGCAGGGGGATTTGCCCCGAAGCATCCCAGTCGCCCGCGTAGGCGCCGCCAGTCAGCGACAAATCTCGCGAGGAATCGAACTCGCGGCGCAGCTTCGCGAAGAAATTGTAGCGCGAATCGTTCTGGGGATTTTCGAACGGGCCATCGGAAAAGTACGCCTGCGCGGCAAATAACGCTTTCCAATCCCCAGCCGCCGGTGAAGCCCCCACCACGTAACGGTGCGTACCGAAGAAGCCTCCCTCGGCCATGGCGAACGGCTCGGGAAACGTATCTTTCGTCACGATTTGCAGGGCACCGGCGTTGGCAAAGTCGCCAAACTCCGGGAAATACGGGCCTTTGTACAGTTGCAAACGTTGAATGGTTTCGGGAATCACGAAATTCACGTCGGCGTATCCTTGGCCGTGCGCATGAGAGACGAGATTCACC